>CABSIA010000007.1 GCA_902477645.1 uncultured Prevotella sp.
GCATGCCGCCCTCTGCGCTGATATATGGCAGGTTGATTTCTGTAGAGGTTGAAGAGGAAAGCTCTATTTTTGCTTTCTCGGCAGCCTCTTTCAGACGTTGCATAGCCATTGGGTCCTTTGTGAGGTCGATGCCCTCGTCAGCCTTAAATCCGTTTACGAGCCAGTCGATGATAACCTGGTCGAAGTCGTCACCGCCAAGGTGGGTGTCGCCGTTTGTAGACAGCACCTCAAATACGCCGCCGCCAAACTCCAGGATAGAGATATCGAATGTACCGCCACCAAGGTCGAACACAGCAATCTTCATATCCTTGTTTGCCTTGTCTACACCGTAGGCGAGGGCAGCGGCCGTAGGCTCGTTTACGATACGCTGAACATTGAGGCCTGCAATCTGGCCTGCCTCCTTTGTGGCCTGGCGCTGAGAGTCAGAGAAGTAAGCAGGTACAGTGATAACTGCGTCTGTCACCTCCTGTCCGAGGTAGTCCTCTGCGGTCTTCTTCATTTTCTGAAGCACCATAGCTGAGATTTCCTGCGGAGTGTAGGGATGTGCCGAGCCGTCGATTTGTACCTTCGGATAGCCGTTGTCGTTGATTACGTTGAACGGAACGCGCTCTGCCTCTTTCTGGCTCTGTGCGTATGTCTCGCCCATGAAGCGCTTGATAGAGTAAACGGTGTTCTTTGGGTTTGTGATGGCCTGACGCTTTGCTGGGTCGCCCACTTTGCGCTCGCCGTCTTTCAAGAAACCAATTACCGAAGGAGTTGTGCGCTTGCCCTCACTGTTTGTGATTACCACTGGCTCGTTGCCCTCGAATACGGCAACGCAGCTGTTTGTAGTACCTAAGTCGATTCCAATAATCTTTCCCATAGTTATATTTTTTATTTTGTTATTATACATTTTATTATATACGTGCACTACACACGTACACCCTGTTAGTTGCAAACCGTATGCCAAACGGCTTACAGGTGTGTGCCGGTGTCAAAATAGTGACAAAATGTCACGACAGACGTAATCCGTTGACCTGCAACTGCTGACAGCGGAAAAAGCAAAGCGGGTATAAAACTGATTAAAATCTTACAAAATAGCCATACCATACAGGTGCGTTGGCAATGCCATGCGGCTGCGTTGGCGATAAGATTATTAATCTTAAGGCCATAAGATTAATAATCTTATCGCTGTAAGATTATTAATCTGTTTGGATGCGCATAAATAAAGGGTTTCCGGCGCATTTTGGTGTCTTGAGCAAAAATATTTACTATTGTTTGTCTTTTGTGTTAGTATGCCGTGCTGACATGTCGAAAAGTTTTATTATCTTTGCAGTGTTATATGAAGAAGAAATAAGATGATTACACGCGAACAGCTGACGAGCACCTATAGCAGGGGAGAGGCTCTTGATATATATAATAAGGTGAAGGCAGGTGGCAATTTTCTGGATTTTTGCCAGCGGTTTATGTACGACGACGACATCCACGTGGTGCGGAAGGCCTTGTGGGGACTTAGCAAGGCGACCATGACGGAGATTGCCGCGCTGCAACCACTGTTTGGCAGTCTTGTTGACCTTGCTATGAAAACCGGTGACTCGTCTGTCAGGCGTTTGGCCCTGAGCATTGTGGAGCGGCTGACGATGGGAGAGGAGGATATACGTACAGATTTTCTTGATTTTTGCCTCGTCCACGCTGTCGATATGGGAGAGCAGCCTGCCATTCAGTCGCTGTGTCTGAAGTTGGCTTACCGCATGTGCTCATTCTATCCAGAGCTGACGGGCGAGCTGACGAGGACGATAGCCGACATGGACCCTATGTGCTATACGGCTGCCGTAAAAAGTGTGCGGAAAAAGATATTAGGCGGCAAGTTGGAATGATAGATATTTTTATCCGTTTATTTGCAAAAGAGACATATAATGCCTACTTTTGCAGTTCAAAATAAAAGAAGCAACAATATGAAAGCAAAATATATATCCTGCCTGCTCGTGGCTTTTGTCTTTGTCGGCATGGTGGCAGGATGTGGAGACAATAAGGATAATAAGGAGACTGACAGTCAGAAAACAGCCCCGGCGGTACAGGTCGACACCGCCCTCAGAACCCGTCTGGAGGCTTTTGCCAAACGTCCTCGTCCACAGGGGAAATTCGCATTTATGGTCTACGACATAACCGCCCGTAAGGAGGTTTATGGCTGCAATCAGGATATGGCACTGCCGTCAGCGTCGTGCATGAAACTGCTGTCGGGCATAGCCGGGCTGAAATTGCTTGGCTGCGATTACAAATACCACACGGCCATGTCGGTGCGTGGTACAGTGGGAGCCGATGGCATGCTGAATGGCGATGTCGCTTTCTGTGGCAGTCTTGATCCGCAGCTTATGGCTCCCGACCTTGCGAATTTTGCCAAGGCGTTGCGTGATAAGGGTGTGAGGAAAATTGGCGGTAAATTTATAGTCGACCTCATTGTTAGCGAGCCTGTGCAAAGCGAGCGTCATTGGTTCCCGTGGGATTTGTCGTTCTCGAAATATGGCTTGCTGTACAAAGGCGAGGACGGGATAATAAAAGCTCTTAAGGCATCTGTTAGGGCACAGGGCATTGCCGTGGCTGACAGCCAGGTTGTTGTTGCGGGGGCACCAGAGGGATTTTCCGAGATTTATGCTGTTGACCGCAATATAGAGGACGTGGTGAGCCGAATGTGGAAAAACAGCTCAAACACCCAGTCTACGGCAATGTTGTACACCATTGGACACAAGTTTCAGCCCGACAGCGAGCCTGTTAAGGCGGGTGTGCTGTATTTGAAGCATTTTCTTCGTGCAAAATTGAAACACAGGGACAGCCGGCTCGCTATTCACGACGGATGCGGACTTTGCATTTACAACCGTCTGTCGCCCCGTGCTTTGACAGGCATTCTTGAATATGGCTACAACGACGTGGAAATCCGTGGAATGCTTGAGCGCAATCTTTCTGTGTCGGGTGTAGACGGAACTTTGGCGCGCGAGATGTGCGGGCCGAGACTTCGGGGCAGGATAAAAGCAAAGACAGGAACCCTCTCACACCCTTACGGTATCAGCTCGTTGGCAGGCCTGTGCGATGGCGCCAACGGCCACAAGCTGGCATTCGCCATTATGGACAGCGAGATGTCTGTGCTTGATGCAAGAGTTCTGCAGCGGAAATTGTGTGAGGAATTGGTGAAGGGTGATAAATAAGGTTCATCCGATATTTGGAGTGATATTGAGAGGCGGGCTGTAGGCCCCAAAAGCGCATAGCCCGCATTATTTGCGTTTATCCCCAGTATTTTCGCCGAACCGTAAGCATCACTCCAAATATCGGATAACCCTTATATTTTTCCAATTGCGGCCGTTACACGTAGCGGCCCTACAGCCTTCCCCTGTGTTTTTTACTTGCGAGAATTGATTAGAAACGAGTCGCCTTTTTTTAGAATTCGTCGTTTGCATAGAATACCTCGAACATCTCGCGTGGCATGTCGAAGATCTCCTCGTCTTTGAAAAATCTCTTTAGCTCTACGGCGGCAGTCTCAGGAGCGTCGCTTGCATGAACGATGTTTTCCTGATAGCTCATGCAGTACATGCCGCGAATAGTTCCTGGAACGCAGTTTGTCCGGCCGTTTGTAGGACCTGTGAGAACTCTTACAACCTCAATGGCGCCAACGCCCTCAAGGCACATTGCCACTACCGGTGTAGCCATCATTGAGTCCTTGACTCTCTGGAAGAAAGGCTTCTCGGCCAAGTGCGCATAGTGCTCGGACAATATCTCGTCTGTGAGCTGCATCATTTTCAAACCAACTACTCTCAGTCCTTTCTTCTCGAAAATTGAGATTATTTCTCCGATTAGGTTTCTCTTGATGGTGCAAGGTTTCAGCAGCACCAATGTTCTTTCTGTCTGTTTCATAATTATCAATAGTTTTGGTTAGTATCTTCTGCAAAGATAGTGCAAGCGAGAGCAGAAACATCAGGCTTGCTTGAATGTTATGCCGAGTGCCGCCTATCTTCTGCAAAGATAGTGCAAGCGAGAGCAGAAACATCAAGCTTGCTTGAGTGTTATGCCGAGTGCCGCCTATCTTCTGCAAAGATAGTGCAAACGAGAGCAGAAACATCAAGCTTGCTTGAGTGTTATGCCGAGTGCCGCCTATCTTCTGCAAAGATAGTGCAAACAGATGAAATGACAAAACAAAATCCGTATTTTTGTATTGTTTCAGGGTGCCGCCTATCTTAAACAGTAGTAAGCTCCGGTAAAATGCAAAATTTAATTATGGCAAAGTCGTTTATACCCTCTCCGCGTCCAGACAAGGATTACGGCAAACGACATCCTTATGCCGACAATCAGCAGGGCTGAGATGCCCGTAACGCCAAACACGATGGTGTCTTCCAAAAGCGAGTGGTTCATGATGAGATGATAGTTTACGTCGTTTGCCTCCTTGCGGCTAATCATACCTTTTTCTTCCATCTCCACCATTACGGCAGAGCCATAGCTTATGCCTATCACATTGCCGACGAGCCACATGTATGCCGAATGCCGTGGCAATCCGAAAACGGCCATAAATGGTGATAAAATTCTTGACAGCGGACGTAAAAGAGAATAGGCTTCCATAAGCCTTTGAATGACCATGAGGGCATAGACAATCAGAAAAACCATCGCCATCATCTTGATTTGCGAAATGCCCCAAGTAGCCATCACCTCGCCAAATGTGCTGTCGGCAGGCGCACCCATGTAAATGTAATTTCCCTGTAGCTCTGGCAGTGTGGCGTTTACGATAAGAGCGCTCACGAACGCCATTACAATTCTTATTGTCCCCATCTTCCAAAACGACGAGCCTGTCATCCTATTTACCGCGCATTCCATAGGCAGCGCATGGCAGAGGGCTATCATCACAGCCAAAATTGAGGCTTGCTTCATAGTCAGAGGCAGCGACATCATGGCTGCAATGCCGGCGTATGTGCCGGCGGTGGCCCCCGACAGAAACACCACGGCTGATTCTCCAGGCAGGCCAAGATGAACGAATACAGGGTTGAGATATTGGCTACCCCACTGTAATACACCGAAATGCAACATCAGCGTGACTGCCAGCGATATGGGTATCATCAGCTTAAACAGCCAAAGGCAGCTTTTGCGTGTTGAGGGGTATGCCTGTACGAGGCAATGCAAAAATGTGGGCGTCGTCCCGGTATAGTTTCTCTTTTCCATTGTTCGGTACTTCTTAAAAACCGTGCAAAGGTAGAAATTTTATTCCTAACTGTTTAAAGTTTAATGCAAAATGTATTCAAGTTGAAAGATTAAACTTTAAACTCTGAATTATTTATAATAATGTGGGTTTGTTAACGAAGTGTTAAAACTGAAATATTTCTTTTAAAAAGCTTGGCCATGACATTTATTTGTTCTACTTTTGCAGTGTGCTATTAAAGTAGTACACTGATACAGATAATAAATTGACAAGTAAATAATCAAAAGTTACAGAGATGATACATGTAAAGAACATCACATTCTGCTATCCGGGAACACACCGAAGCGTGTTCACAGATTTTAGTCTCGACCTCAGCGAGAACAACATCTACGGTTTGCTTGGCAAAAACGGCACCGGCAAATCTACTCTCTTGTATCTAATCAGCGGCCTGCTCCATGCAGATAGCGGCAGGGTTTATGTAGACGGCATCGACACCCGTGACCGCAATCCGAATATCTTGAAAGACATTTTTCTTGTTCCCGAGGAATTTGAGCTGCCAAATGTAACTCTCGACGCATACGTCAAAATGATGGCTCCGTTTTATCCCAATTTCTCTAACGATATATTGGAAAGCTGTCTGGGCGACTTTGAGCTGCCGCATTTTGACAAGCTCAACGAGCTGTCTATGGGACAGAAAAAGAAGGTTTTCATGAGTTTTGCCCTTGCGTCAGGCACACGTCTGCTGCTTATGGACGAGCCAACCAACGGGCTTGACATTCCGTCGAAAACCCAGTTCCGCAAAGTGGTGGCAAACAATATGTCGGAAGACCGCATTCTCATAATCTCCACACATCAGGTTCACGACATAGAGTCGCTGCTCGACCATATTCTGATACTGTCTGAGAGCCAGATGCTGCTCGATGCCTCAACGTCCGATATTTGCGGCCGGTACAGTTTCGAATACCGCAGTCCGCAGGAAATGGACGAGACCGTTATATATGCCGAGCCAACCCTGCAGGGCAATGCCGTGATAGCAAAGCGCACGGAGGGGCAGAGTGAGACTCAGATAAATCTTGAGCTGCTTTTTAATGCTGTGGTGAGTGGAAAGATTAAATAAAAAATGTAGGGCCGCTATGTATAGCGGCCGCAAGAAAAGAGCGCAATAATTACCCTTGACAGATTGCGGCCGCTATACATAGCGGCCCTACAAAATCCCGAATTAAATAATATTTAAAAGAAAAAATACAATGAATACAACCTTCGATATAAACAGATTTAAGAGTCTCATGAAATATGAGTACGTAAGCGAGTCGAGGAAAATGCTCCGCACTATGGTGGGGATGAGTTTGGCTCTGTCAGTATATTATTGTTTTCAAGTGTACTTGCATAAAGATGCTTTGATTGGATATGCCACAGGGCAAGTCGTTTACAGTACTGATTATAATCCCATTGGCTCTTTAAATCAGCGCCTCGCTATGTTTACGTTTTTTGTATGTGCGACAGTTGCGTTTGGCGCAGCCTGCAGTGTTTTTAAAAACATGCTGACAAAGCAAAACCGCATATCGTTCCTCGCACTGCCAGCGTCAAACCTTGAAAAATTCGTGGCAAGATTGCTCTGGATAAACGTGACCTTTTTCCTGATTAGTATTCTTGCAGTTGTAATTGCCGATGCGGTTCAGGCGCTGTTCTCGTTGTCCACGGGCATTGGCGTTCATGGTTCTGTGGTGAAAACATTTTATGTGATGTTTTTTGAAGAGGGGGAGGATTTTAGAGCGGCAGGCCATGTGTATTCTATCTGGTATCCAAGGATTTTTGTGGCTGCGCTATATCTGTTTGCCCATTCTTCTTGGACATTGGGCGGCACCGTTTTCCGTAAGTACGCCTGGCTGTGGACAGCTGCTATTCAGATAGCAGGATTTGCTATCTTTGTAAAAATAACAGATGGTGATGTAATGTTGTTTAGCTGGATGAAAGAATATGTGGACATAGCCACATTTTATTGGGCTGGAGTAATATCTATGTGCGGTCTTGCCATTTTGCAGTATTTTTGCAGCTATAAGGTTTTCAAGCGAATGCAGGTTGTTAACAACAAATGGGTGAATTTATGAATTTCAGCAGTGATAAGGCAATATATATCCAGATGGCGGACCGGCTGTGCGATGAGATTATTGCCGGCACATACAAGGACGACGACCGGATACCGAGCGTAAGGGAATACGCCGTAATGTTGCAGGTAAACACCAACACAGCTGTCAAGGCATACGACCAGTTGGCACGTGACGGCATAATCTACAACAGGCGCGGACTGGGATATTTCGTTACGGCAGGCGCGGCTAAAACCATCAGGAGAGTGCGTAAGCAGGAGTTTATGAGACAGACTCTGCCGGAATTGTTCCGTCAGATGCGGCTGTTGGGTATTTCAATAGAAGACATAGAGAAGGCATGGTCACAGCAATAGCAACTTTAACATTAATTATAATTGCTGCTTGCAGCATTATGGCAATTTTGTGCGTCTAAGATGTATAAAATATTAACTCATTAAAAACAAAAGAAAATGAAAACAAGATTTTTGACTATAGCTGCCTGCGCCATGATGCTGCTGGGCAGTTGCAACACGGTGAATAGCAACAATGTAGAGCCGTCTGAGAAACGTGTGAAGAAAGACTACACAGGGCAGTTGGCGGCTTTCTACAAGATAGAGACTGCGACTGCCATCAATGTGGTCTACACGCAGAATGACGAGCCGCAGCGGGTTGTGCTCGACGTGCCCGAGAATATGGCAAAATATGTCTCGCTGAAAGTAGAAGACGGCGAGCTTGAAGTGTCGTTCAAAAATCTGCATACCGTTAAAGGCAATCACCATACAACGGTTTATGTAAGCGGTCCTGCGATACGCAATTTTGAGACATCGAGTGCCGGAAACATATATTTGAAGAATGGCCTGTCATACAATGGTGAGGTGAAGATAGAGGCATCAAGCGCAGGCAATGTGCGCGTTGAGGCTCCTGTCAGAGCCAAGAAACTGGATTTAGAGTCGTCGAGTGCCGGCAATATCAAGGTTAACGGCGCAGAGGTTGACAGACTTGAGGTTGAAAGCTCAAGTGCCGGCAATATCAAGGTGACGGGCATAAATGCCGTGTCGGTAGACGCCGAGGCTTCGAGTGCCGGCAACGTTACTCTTGAGGGAACTTGCCGCACTTTTAGCAAGGAAAAGTCGAGCGCAGGAAACATACATGCGAAGAATCTTAAACGTCAGTAATAATGATACGTCTGAAAGACATCAACAAAACCTATCATGGGGCGCTGCCGCTGCATGTGTTGAAAGGTATCGACCTCCATATCAAAAAAGGAGAGTTCGTATCCATAATGGGTGCGTCGGGGTCTGGAAAGTCAACGCTTTTGAACATTCTCGGAATTCTCGACAATTATGATTCGGGCGAGTATCTGCTCAATGGCGTGTTGATAAAGGACCTGAGCGAGACCAAGGCCGCGGAGTACCGCAACCGGATGATAGGTTTTATTTTCCAGTCGTTCAACCTTATTCCGTTTAAGACCGCTGTCGAGAATGTTGAGCTACCGTTGTTCTATCAGGGCGTGGGCCGCCGTAAGCGTCATCAGCTGGCAATGGAATATCTTGAGCGTCTGGGACTTTCGCAGTGGGCAAATCATTACCCCAATGAGATGTCGGGAGGCCAGAAGCAGCGAGTGGCGATAGCGCGTGCCCTCATTACAAAACCGCAGATAATACTTGCCGACGAGCCTACGGGAGCACTCGACTCAAAAACCAGTGTAGAGGTTATAAACCTGTTGAAGCGGTTGAACGAGGAAGAGGGTATAACGATAGTTGTTGTAACCCATGAGGGTGGTGTGGCTAACGAGACAAACAAGATTGTGCATATCAAGGACGGCATCATCGGAAACATCGAGGAAAATCTCGACCACCATGCAAACCGTGGGTTTAAGTAATCTGTGACTCCAGCAAAACCTCATAACTTCATAACCTCATAAAATGATAGAATTAATCAAGGAAATATGGAGCACCGCCAAGCGCAACAAGCTCCGCACCTCGCTCACAGGCTTTGCTGTGGCATGGGGAATATTCATGCTGATTTTTCTTCTTGGTGCGGGCAACGGTCTGATCAATGCCCAGTTGCAGCAGAGCAACCGCTATCTGACAAACTCCATGCGTGTCTTCGGCGGGTGGACTTCCAAGCCTTATAAAGGTCTGAAAGAGGGACGTCCCATAACGGTCAATGAGCGTGACGTGGAGATAACGGGCAAGACGTTCGTCGAGAATGTGGAAAATGCCAGTTCCATGCTGTCGCAGTATGGCATCGATATTTCTCTTGGCGACAATTATGTCTCGCAGCAGACGCTCGTCGGTGTTTATCCTTCCGACTTCACCATCAGCAAACGCCAGATGTCGGCAGGAAGATTTATCAATGAAATCGATATGAGAGAACGCCGTAAGGTGATAGTTCTCACAGAGGAGCAGGCAAAGGAATTAAGTAAAAATTATCTCTCTCTTGTTGGATGCAACGTCAAGGTGGGTGACTTGGCATTTAAGGTGGTTGGCATAACCAAAAACGACAGCCAGCGTCAGAACAGCGAAGCTTTTGTTGCCTATACAGCGCTGAAGACGATTTACAACCGTGGCGATGAGGCCGGTGACATTCAGTTCACTATTAAAGGTCTTGTCACCGAGGAACAGAATGACGCTTTCGAGAAAAACTACCGTGCCAGGATAAACACCCATCACGACGCTGCTCCTGACGATTCGAGGGCTATCTGGATATGGAACCGCTATACGGACAATATCCAGATGGCGACAGGTATCAGCATTATCCGCACCGCATTGTGGATAATAGGCCTGTTCACGCTTCTGAGCGGAATTGTTGGAGTCAGCAACATCATGCTCATCACCGTTAAGGAGCGCACACGTGAGTTTGGTGTCCGTAAGGCGATTGGCGCGAGGCCGTGGCAAATTCTCTATTTGATAATCACCGAGAGTGTCATCACAACGGCTATCTTCGGATATCTCGGGATGCTGTGCGGCATTGCCGCCAACGAGTATATGGATGCCACAATCGGCCATGAGGTCATAGATACGGGACTGTTTCAGGCGACAATGTTCGTAGACCCTACGGTAGGCCTTGATGTCTGCATACAGGCAACGCTTGTTATAATCGTGGCGGGTACCATTGCCGGGCTAATTCCGGCTATGAAGGCTGCAAGGGTAAGACCAATAGAGGCATTGAGAGCGGAGTAAAAAATATTAATATATGAGATTTGACATTGATACATATCGTGAGATAATCGACACCATAACCCGAAACAAGAGCCGGAGCTTTCTTACAGGCTTTGGAGTGTTTTGGGGAGTGTTCATGCTGATTGTACTTATCGGTGGAGGTCAGGGACTCAAAGAGATGCTTCAGCAAAACTTTGCAGGCTTTGCCACCAATACGGCTATGATTTGGACGCAATCAACAACGAAGCCATACAAAGGGTTCCGCAAAGGCAGAAGTTTCAATATGGTGACAAGGGATATGGAGCGTATCCGCCAGCATGTGCCTGAACTGGACATCATAACTCCAATAATGTTTGGTGGCAGAAAAAATGCGGTTGTAGCAGAGAACTCTTATTCTGCAAGCATTTCTGGCGTAAGCTTCGACTATGCCGAGGTTTGCTCGCCCGTAATTTTTTACGGCAGATACCTTAACGAGATGGACATAAAGGAAGGCAGAAAAGTCTGCGTTTTGGGCAAGCAGGTATATAAGCAGCTGTTTCCGGGAGGCGGAAATCCTTGTGGACAGCGTGTGCGTGTAGACTCTACATATTACCAAGTTGTTGGAGTTGACTATAAAGGCGGCAACGGCATAAACGTAAACGGACGTGCCGACGAGCTGATAACCATTCCCTATACAGTTTTCCAGAAGGCATACAACAGTGGTGATGCCATCCACAGCATGGCTGTTACCGGACGGCCTGGTGTTGTTATGAGCTCGCTCTCTGACCGTATGCGCCGTGTTATAGCACGAAACCATACTGTTGACCCAACAGATGAGAAAGCCATAACGGTTTTCAATACAGAGGTGCTTTTCGGTATGATGGACAATCTTTTTAAAGGCGTAAATTTCCTGATATGGCTTGTAGGCATCGGGACGCTTTTTGCCGGAGCAATCGGAGTCTCAAACATCATGATGGTGACGGTGAAAGAACGCACTACGGAAATCGGAATACGCCGTGCCATAGGTGCCACGCCACGGATGATTCTGTCACAAATCATTACTGAGAGCATTTTGCTTACGGCTGTGGCGGGTATGAGCGGAATACTCTTCGGAGTCGGCATCCTTCAGATGATAGAGCTTGGCAATACCACCGACGGCATTCTTGCCGCTCATTTCCAAGTCGGCTTCTGGACGGCTATAGCTGCCGCTCTTCTCCTAAGTTTCCTCGGTGCGTTGGCAGGTCTTGCCCCGGCATGGAGAGCTATGAGCATAAAACCGGTTGATGCCATGCGCGATGAGTGATAGATAAAATAGATTTTATAGGATTGTAGAAATTAAAAAATATTAGATATGAGGAAATATAGTAAGTTAATTATTGCGGCTGTGGTTGCCGTAATTTTCATCGGAACATTTGTGTTCCTTTACCTGAAATCACGTCCTGTTCCTGTGGTCTACACGGAGTTTACACCTCAGGTGATGGATATTCAAAAAACTACGGTTATTACCGGCAAAATTGAACCGCGCACCGAGGTGACTGTGAAACCGCAGATTAGCGGCATTATCACCGAGCTTTATAAAGAGGCAGGCGAAATGGTGCAGGAGGGTGAGGTCATAGCCAAGGTAAAGGTCATTCCAGATATGGGACAGCTCAGCTCGGCAGAGTCGCGCGTGCGTCTTGCGGAAATTAATCTTAAGCAGATGCAGACCGATTTCAACCGTGAGGAGTCTCTGCATAAACAGAAACTTGTAAGCGATGACGAGTATGACAAAGTACGTCAAAATCTGCGGCAGGCCAAGGAGGAACTGAGTGCCGCACAAGATGCGCTCGACATTGTACGCAATGGTGTGTCGAAGAGCAATGCCAGTGCCAGCTCTACACTTATCCGCTCAACTATTTCCGGTCTTATCCTTGATGTCCCAGTAAAAGTCGGCAACACCGTTGTGCTTAGCAACACATTCAATGACGGTACTACAATTGCGACGGTTGCCAATATGAGCGACCTTGTATTCCGTGGAAATATCGATGAGACAGAGGTCGGGCGGCTCGTAGAGGGCATGCCGATGAAGATAACCGTGGGTGCCTTGCAGGATTTGAAGTTTGAGGCAGATTTGGAATATATTTCTCCTAAGGCTGTGGCAAACAACGGGGCCAACCAGTTTGAGGTAAAGGCGGCCGTCCGCTCGGTGGAAGGCGGTAAGATACGTTCCGGCTATAGTGCCAATGCCGAGATTGTGCTCAGCAAAGCCTCAAAAGTTCTTTCCGTTCCCGAGAGTGCCATTGAGTTTAGCGGTGACTCCACTTTTGTCTATATCGTAAAGGGCGAGGGTGAGATGAAAACTTACGACCGCCACCATGTTGTTACGGGGTTGAGCGATGGAGTGAACATAGAGATAAAGAAGGGACTCAGCGTAAAGGACAAAGTACGCGGGCCGCAGAAAGTTTCAGATACAGATAAAAACTCGTAAATATGAAGAAGACCGCATTACTGCTCCTCATGGCATTGCCCGTGCTCGCACAGGCACAGCCGTGGAATCTGAAAAAGTGCATAGACTATGCATTGGAGCATAACATAACCATACGCCAGCAGCAAAACGTGGCAGAGCAGCAAAAAGTGCAGCTTGATGACAGCCGTGGCAACCACATGCCGACTGTTGATGCCTCGTTGTCTCAGAATTTTTCGTTCGGACGTGGACTTACTGCACAAAACACATACGAGAATACCAACACAAGTAATTCGTCTATGTCGCTTGGCGTGTCTCTTCCTATTTTTGCCGGAAACAAAATTGTGAACTCTGTGAAACTTGCGCAGTTGAATCTTGACGCATCGCTTGCCGATCTCGACAAGGCGCGCGATGATATCCGGACGCAGGTTGCAAAGGCATACGTCCAAATTCTTTACGATACCGAAATAACAGCTGTTTCCCATCGCCAGATAGAAATTGACTCAGCTCAGGTAGTACGCCTTCAGCGCATGTTTGAGGCAGGTAAGGCGAGTGCTGTTGAGGTAGCACAGCAACAGGCACAGCTTGCAAAAAGCCGGCTAACGGCAACCACAGCCGACAATAGCCGCAGCCTTTCTGTTTTGGCATTGTCGCAACTTCTTGAATTGCCAACTCCAGAAGGTTTTGACATCGCAATCCCCGACACCTCCATGTTAACTACACCCCCCGCTGGGGGGCAGGGGGGCCTCCCTTCTCCCGACCTTATTTATGCTGAGGCTTTAGGCGTAAAACCCCAGATAAAGGCTGAACAATTACGCCTTGCGGGAACCGACTACAGTATAAAGATTGCACGTGGCGACTATCTGCCAACATTGTCTTTGTCTGGCGGAGTTGGCACAAACTATTACAAGACCTCGGGATTTGACGCCGACGGCTTCGCCACTCAGCTGAAGAATAATTTCAGCCAGTATGTGGGCATAAACCTGTCAATACCCATATTCAACCATTTCTCTACCCGCAACAAGATACGTCAGGCAAAAATTGACCGCAACAACCGGCAACTGCGGCTCGATGCAGAGAAGAAGGCGTTATACAATGAAATTCAGCAGGTTTATTACAGTGCCGTGGCTTCGATGACTAAATGGAACTGCAGCAGCGAGGCTGTAGTCGCAGGAAATGCCGCTTTTGAGCTTGCCAAGGCAAAATATGAGAATGGAAAGGCGACAATTACAGAGTTCAACGAGCAGAAAAATAATTTCCTGCAGGCTATGAGCGATCTTGTACAGGCAAAATACGAGTATCTATACCAGACGGCATTGCTTGATTTCTATCGTGGGCATGATCTTGATTTCTAAAGTCATCGCAGCCGCTTACGGTGGCTTATGCAACCGCTTGCATTGGCTATAGCAAGCGGTTGCATTTTTTAGCGGTTATGAAGCTGTTTTTAAAATTTTGAACCTAAGGAATTAAGTACGTTCTAAATTAATTCCGCCAACGGGTGATAGTAAAAAAGGAGACTGCTGTATTTGCAATCTCCTTGTCGGCTAAAGTCGGGATGACCAGACTCGAACTGGCGACCTCGCGCCCCCCAGACGTGTGCGCTACCAACTGCGCTACATCCCGATACCGTTTCGGGGTGCAAAGGTATGCAATTTGTTTCATATCGCCAAATTTATGCGGATTTTTTTCTGTAAAAAACAATATTTAATATTATTCCTTATTATATAATGTGGTGGAATGATATTTTTTTGTAATTTTGCAATCTAAAGGATTTTGTAAAATATGAAATATACGATAACCGCACCTGGGAGTATACACACCCGGATAGTGTTGCCTGCATCGAAGAGCATAAGCAACAGGGCATTGGTAATCAGTGCCTTGGCAGACAGCGATATTCTTCCGGCAAACCTTTCCTGTTGTGACGATACGGAGGTAATGGTTAGGGCACTGAAGTCCCCCAGCCCCCTGGTGGAGGGTGGTGTTCCGCAGTCTCCTGAAATTATAGATATTGGTGCCGCCGGAACTGCGATGCGTTTTTTGACGGCATATTTTTGTGTCAGCGCAGGCGAGCATGTTGTCACGGGCACCGAACGTATGCGCCACAGACCCATAGGCGTTCTTGTTGATGCCCTGCGGTATTTGGGCGCCGGTGTGGAATATGTTGGCAAGGAGGGCTTCCCGCCATTGCTGATACGTGGCGGAAAGCTTGAGGGCGGACATTTGGAAGTTCCGGGAAATGTAAGCTCGCAATATATCTCGGCACTGCTTATGATAGGCCCTGTGCTAGAGAAAGGTTTGGAACTTCATCTGAAAGGCGGCATAGCCTCGAGGCCATACATAGACCTCACGCTGTGTATGATGAAGGAATATGGCGCAGATGCTGAATGGACCGATGTCGATACTATAACGGTCAGGCCTGTACCATACAGGCAACGCGAATATCAGATTGAGAGCGACTGGAGCGCATCGTCGTATTGGTACGAGATAATGGCTCTTATCGACGACCGGGAGTCGGAAGGGGAGCTTGTGGGGCTTATGGACGGCTCACGCCAGGGCGACTCCGTAGCCCGCTACTTGTCGTCTACTCTCGGTGTGAAGACGGCTTTTGTCCCGAGAACGGAAAATACGCCGGCAATGGTGAGGCTTACCCGCCACGTGCGCACGTTGCCACCCCTTGACTACGATTTCGTAACCTCGCCCGACTTGGCACAGACCTACGTTGCGGCGTGTTGCGCACTGGGAATTCCGTTTCATTTCACAGGACTTGCCAGTCTGAAAATAAAAGAGACCGACCGTATAGAGGCCCTGAAGACGGAATTACGAAAACTTGGCTTTGTTGTAAGAGACAAGGCTGGACGTGAGCTGATTTGGGACGGTGAGAGATGTGAGCCTACAGGCGAGCCTGTCGACACATACGAGGACCACCGCATGGCAATGGCTTTTGCGCCGTTGGCAATAAAGCTCGGACAGATAGAGATTAACAATCCACAGGTTGTCAGCAAGTCGTATCCGGCATTTTGGGACGATCTGCGAAAAGCAGGATTTGGCGTATGCTGTTCCTTGTAGCGTCACTGGTACTTTTGGGCGTTGTTGCCGCCTTGACCTCGTTGTTGGGCAAAAAAGGCAATGGCGGCGATGTGGTCGTTATACCTAATGACTGCGGCACATGCAATGGCGACAATGCCAAGTGCGAGCAGGAGTGTATGATGGAGGCGGCGACAAAACCAATAGAATATTACGATGACGAGGAGCTTGACCGTTTCCGCCACCGTCCGTCAGACTGCTATACAGACAGTGAGGCTGACGAGTTTGCAGAGGTTATGTACACGCTGAAACCAGAGGATGTGAAAGGATGGAACCGCAGCCTGATATTGAGAGAGATAAACGTTCCGGACCAGATAAAAGACGAGTTGGTGGCGCTTTTAGATGAGTGAAGATTGTAGGGCCGCTATGTATAGCGGCCGCAAGGAGTTAGTTATTAAACAACGGCCGCTATACATAGCGGCCCTACAGTCTTATAATATAAAGAAAATGTTAGAATTACTTCAATATCCGTTTTTTCAGAATGCGCTGGCAGGCAGTCTGCTTGCAAGCATATTGTGTGCCATTGTCGGCACATACATTGTCTCGCGCCGCCTGGTCTTTATCAGTGGCGGAATAACCCATGCCTCGTTTGGCGGCATAGGCATTGGCGTATACCTCGGACTAAACCCTATAGTCTCTGCAATGGTGTTTGCCATAGCGAGTGCCATGGGGGTGGAGTGGATGTCGCGCAAAGGCGATGTTAGGGAAGATTCTGCAATTGCCGTTTTCTGGACTTTCGGCATGAGCGTCGGAATTATCTGCTGTTTCCTCTCGCCTGGTTTCATGCCCGACTTGTCGTCGTATCTTTTCGGAAACATTCTCACTATCGATACTCCCGACCTCTGGCTGCTTGGCGCAGTCTGCCTTTTGGCAGCCGTTGTTTTTGTGTTGTTTTGGCGTCAGATATTAAGCGTTGCCTTTGACCCGGTTTTTGCCCGCTCGCAGGGGCAGCCCGTCATGTTTGTTGAATATGGCATGATGGCTCTTGTCGCCATGACAATAGTGTCGACATTGCGGATGGTAGGAATCGTTCTTGCCATAAGCCTGCTGACCATCCCGCAGATGACAGCCAATATCTTTACGGGCAATTTCAAGCGCATAGTCTTTGGCAGTATGGCGATAGGGTGGGCAGATTGTCTGCTCGGCCTTGCCATATCCTATTGGGGCAATGTGCCGTCGGGGGCGTCGATAATATTTGTCAGCATAGTGATTTACGCTTTGGCAAAGGCAATAAAATATGTATCTGAACGTTTTAATAAGGTTATTAGGTTTTAAGGTTATAAGGTTGTGAGGTGAAAAATGTAATCTCACCTAAAAACCTCAAGACCTTACGGCCTGAAAACCTCATTACGCATGCGAAACTTAAAAATATTATACCTGACGCTGGCTGCTGTTGTCGTAGCAACAATGCTTGCCGCATGCTCGACCGAGAAAAACACCTCGCGGTCGAGATGGTGGCATTCGTTCAACGCAAGGTATAATACATATTACAATGGCGCTCAGGCATATATCGAGGGCTCGCTTGAAAAAGAAAACGGAAATCAGGATAACTTCACCGAGATGATTCCCATGTACACCGTAGGAAACAAAAAAAGCCGCGAGATAGGTAAGGGCAACTTCGACAAGGCGATTGAGAAATGTGAGAAGGCGATAAAACTGCACAGCATAAAAAAACGTCCCGAGTGGAACAAGAGCCGCCGCAAGACCGAGAAAGACATTGAGTGGCTTTCACGGAAAGAATACAATCCGTTTCTCTGGAAGGCATGGATGCTGATGGGAAGGTCGCAGTTTCATAAAGGCGCATTCGACGAGGCTGCCTCCACATTCGCATATATGAGCCGGCTGTATGCCACTCAGCCAGCCATCTACGGAAGGGCCAGGGCGTGGCTTGCAAAATGCTATATTGAGCAGGAGTGGCTTTACGATGCCGAGGACGTGATAAACAACATGAGGCGCGACTCCATTCACTGGCGCGCACAGAAGGAATGGGATTTTACGTTGGCGGACTATTATATACACACCGCAGAATACGACAAGGCAATTCCTTACGTGAAAAAATCTATCAGTCACGAGATGCGCAAGAAACAGAAGGCCCGTTTGTACTATCTGCTCGGACAGCTGTATGCCGAGACGGGAAATGTCGCCGGTGCTTACAAGGCTTACAGAAGCGTGGTGAAGAAAAATCCGCCTTATCAGCTCGAGTTCAATGCCCGCATAGCCATGACTGAGGTTATGGCAGGCTCACAGGCAAAAAAAATGATAGGCAAGCTGAGACGTATGGCTGCCTCCGACAAGAACAAAGATTATCTCGACCAGGTTTATTATGCCATCGGAAACATATATCTTGCTCAGAAAGATACGCTGAAAGCCATTGCCAGCTATGAGAAAGGCAACGGGAAGGCAACAAGAAGCGGCATTGAGAAAGGCGTGCTGCTGCTGAAACTCGGAGATATTTATTGGAGCCGTGACAAATATGCTGATGCCCGCAGATGCTATGGCGAGGCGATAGGCTTGCTCGATAAGGAGCGTGATGATTATGAACAGCTGTCGAACCGCTCAAAAGTGCTCGACGAACTTGTGCCTTATACCGATGCCATACAATTGCAAGACTCTCTGCAGGAACTTGCCAAGATGAGCGAGAAAGACCGTAATGCGGCCATTGACAGAGTAATAGCCGAACTTAAGCGAAAAGAAAAGGAGGAGAAACGGAAACAGGATGAGGCAAATGCGCAGAAGACAATGCAGCAGAACGGCGGCAATGCCAATGGCGCAAACAGAAATAATACTACAAATACGCAGCAGAACAACCGCCAGAATGCTACATGGTATTTTTACAACCCAATGGCTGTTCAGCAGGGTAAGCAGGCTTTTGAGCGCCAATGGGGAAAACGTGAGAATGTCGACAACTGGCAGCGTGTCAACAAGACAGTTGTCGGGGGGCTGAATGCGGAATTAGAACTCACAGATGAGCAGCGTGACTCGATAGCCCATGTAGAGGCCGTACAGGACTCTCTTGAGCAGCTAAAGGACAGTGCGCAGAACGACCCGCACAAGCGTGAGTATTATCTTGCCCAGATACCATTCACCGAGGAACAGGTGCAGGCGAGCAATGTTATCATCATGGACGGATTGTACAATGCCGGAGTGATATTTAAGGACAAACTCGATAACCTGCCGTTGTCTGAGAAACATCTTGTCAGGCTCGAGACTGCTTATGCCGGCTTTGAGCGAATGGACGATTTATATTACCACATGTTCCTTCTCTATTCACGGAAAGGACTGCACGATGTGGCAGCCGGATATGTGGAGAAGCTGAGGACTGAATATCCCGAAAGCCAGTGGACGACATTGCTTACCGACCCTTATTTCAAGGAAAACGCATTGCTCGGTACTCATATTGAGGACTCGCTGTATGCTGCCACGTACGATGCTTTCAAGGCAGACCGGCTTGACGAGGCCATAGCCAATGCGCACATATCGGCAACCCGTTTCCCAATAGGCGACAATAGGGATAAGTTCCTGTTTATAGGAGGATTGGCGAAACTCAATGGCGGCGATGCCAAAGGGTGTTTGGAGGATATGAAGGCTGTTGTTGAGAAATATCCGCAAAGCCGGATAGCGGAGATGGCAGGCATGATAGTAAATGGCGTAAACGAGGGCCGGAAACTTCATGGCGGACGTTTCGACCTTGGCGATGTCTGGACAAGGCGCTCGGCTGTTCTTGCCGACAGCGACTCCATAAATGCCAAGACTTTCGATGCGGAGCGCAATACCGACTTCGTATTCATGCTTGCGTTTGTCCCAGATTCTGTCGATGCCAATAAGATGCTGTATCAGCTCGCCAAGATGAACTTCACTTACTATGTGGCACGCAACTTTGACATATCGGTTGAGGATGCCGATGGATTGGGACGCATGGAGGTTCGTGGTTTCAGAAACTATGATGAGGTTTTGCAATACGCCCGTCATATTGCCACTCAGAAGCAACTCGCCGATATTCTCACAAAGACAAGGCCTGTCATTATCAGCGAGATAAACCTGCCGCTGCTTGGCACAAACTATAGCTATTCCGACTATCAGGACTTCTATGATACAAACTTTGCTCCACTTGAGATAAGCCGTCTGCCGTTGCTGACAGAGCCTGTCAGGGTTGAGCCTAAGGATGAGCCTGTAGAGCGCGGGACGGATGAAGAGGAGAATACTGGCACCGGGGCTGGTGACATAATTCCAATTGAAGGCGATAATGCCACGGATGGAAATGATGAAATGGAAATATTTGACGTTCCTGCTGATAATCATGGACAGCAAAACCGGGCTGAAAATCAGGAAGAAGTAATCCCTGTAGATGCAGAGGAGACGCAGGACAATGGAGGTAATGAGGTTGACGGGCAGGATTTGCTGCTGCCTGTTGAGACAGTAGAGGACAAGCTGCCTGTAGAGATACTCGGACAACAGGAAGAAGAGACACTGATACCTGTAGAGGAGGAAAAACATGATGAGTCTGTAGGGCAGCAACATGTTACGGCCGATGAGCCTAAACAACAAGAGGACAAACCAAAGCAGGATGAGCCTCAAAAAACAGAGGAGCCAGTTGAGGAGAAATCTGCAGAGGATGAGATTTATTTCGATGACTCATCAGAACCTGTACAAAACAACAATAAAACAAACAAACAGCAACAGAGCTATGATCTGGAGGACGAATATTACGAACTCGATGGTTTTTAGAAATATACGACAATGACAAACGGACTTATACTTTGGGTAGACGACGAGATTGAGCATCTCAGGGCACATATCATTTTTCTTGAGAAAAAAGGATATGAGGTCGTTACCGTCACCAACGGCCCAGATGCCATAGAACAGTGCAGGCAGAGAAGTTTCGACATAATAATGCTTGACGAGATGATGCCGGGACTGACTGGGCTTGAGACCCTGCAGCAGATAAAAATCATATCGCCCGAGACCCCTGTCGTTATGGTTACGAAGAGCGAGGAGGAGGACATTATGGATCAGGCAATAGGCTCTAAGATAGCCGACTATCTGATAAAGCCTGTTAACCCGAGTCAGATACTCCTTACGCTGAAAAAGAATATCCATAGGAAGGAGATTGTAACTGAGGTTACACAGTCGGGCTATCAGCAGAACTATATGGACATAGCGCAGCAGATAGACAGTTGCCAGACTTCTGACGACTGGATAGATGTCTATAAGCGACTTGTTCATTGGGAGCTTGAGCTTAGCTCTGCCGACAGCGGCATGACGGAGATGCTCAATATGCAGAAGGAGGAGGCAAACATAGGATTTGCCAAATATATTAAAAACAACTATCTTGACTGGGTGGCTGTGCAGTCAAAAGAACATCCGATGCTCAGCACCGAGGTGTTTAAGAAAAAAGTGTTCCCAGCCATTGACAATGGCGACAAAGTATTTCTTGTGGTTATCGACAATTTCAGATACGACCAGTGGCGCATGCTTGCACCCGAGATTGGTGATATGTTCGATATCGACGAGCAGTTGTACTACAGCATTCTGCCTACAGCCACACAATATGCGCGCAATGCCATATTCAGCGGATTGATGCCAAACAAAATTGCGGAGATGTTTCCCGACCTTTGGGTTGACGAGGACGAGGAAGAAGGAAAAAACCTCAATGAGGGGCCGTTGATAAAGACTCAGATAGAGCGATACAGGCGTCACGACACATTCAGCTATTTCAAGATAAACGACTCTGTTGGTGGCGATAAATATCTGCAACAGATGAAATCGCTCGCCAATAACAACCTGAATGTTTTGGTTGTAAATTTTGTTGATATGCTTTCGCACGCACGGACGGAATCGAAGATGGTCAGGGAACTTGCCAACAACGAGTCGGCATACCGCAGCATTACCCAGAGCTGGTTCCGCCACAGTGTTATGGCTGATATTATGCACCGTTTGGCTCAGACCGATTATAAAGTAATTCTGACAACAGACCATGGCAGCATAAGGGCATCGAAGCCTGTAAAGATTATTGGTGATAGAAATACCAATACCAATCTTCGGTATAAACTTGGCAAGAACCTTAACTACAACTCCAAGGACCTTTTCGTAATAAAGGAGCCTCTGAAGGCTCAATTGCCTGCGCCGAATATCAGTACTTCGTATGTGTTTGCCACGGGAGATTCTTTCTTCGCCTATCCCAACAATTACAACTATTATGTGTCGTACTATAAAGATACATTCCAGCATGGCGGCATATCAATGGAAGAGATACTTGTGCCTCTCATTACATTGACACCAAAGAAAAGATAAAAATAAAATACAATAAAATGGAGATTTTAATAGATTCATTAGACAACATAAGGAAGGCTGCCCACGAGTTTGTTGAGAACATGGGTGATGCCACCGTCTTTGCCTTCTATGGCCCTATGGGAGCAGGCAAGACAACTTTTATAAAGGCTATATGCGAGGAATTGGGAGTAGAGGATGTGATAACCTCACCAACCTTTGCCATAGTAAACGAATACCGCTCTGCCACAACCGACGAGCTTATATACCATTTCGACTTCTATCGCATAAAAAAACTTGATGAGGTCTACGATATGGGCTACGAGGATTATTTCTATAGCGGTGCCTTGTGCTTCATAGAGTGGCCAGAGTTGATAGACGAACTGTTGCCTGCTGATGCCGTTAAGGTAACGATTGCGGAAACCGACGGAGGCATGCGTAAGGTAGTGGTAGAATAAATTTGTAGAGCAAGATGTCTATATGTGAACCCTTTCGGATATATGTGACTTTTCTTAACTATTATTAATCGTACCGAAAAACGATTAATAATAGTTTGCCTTTACGATTTAAAAGTATTTTCTCTAGTATATATAATATGTTGACTGAATAAACAGACTCTGCCTGCTATGTTTTTTGGGGAAATATTAAAAGTGGGTGAAAATATGATTTTACATTTTTTCCTCTATTTGTAGTTTTTGCATATGATAATGTTGATCCTGTAACTACTCTGCTATGTCGTTTTCTTTTATTGTATAACGGTTACAAGGTTTCGCTTTGCTGAAGCAAAGCTTAGCAATGCCATAAAAAAAACACAGATTTCACAGATTTTTATCTGTACAGATATAGCGTTCTATGTAGTTGGTGCGTCTGCACCAAAAGAATATCTGTGTAATCTGTGGGCAATAAATCTTTGAGTAGTTACTTGACCCAACGGAATTGTTAATAAGTGTTATTATAGTTATCATTTGTTTATGAAATAAAAATATTTGTGGAAAAAAAACTATATTTGCAATAAAAACTATGAAATCAAAAATCTTTTATTTTGTATATATTGAATAGAAGCGGACGGTTTAGGTCCTGGAATGTGTTTATATGGTATAAATGCAGATAGAATATGGCTTGTACAAAAAATGATGGTTGATAAGTAAATAACTTGATTTTAAAGTTTATTATGAACTTTGATTTCTATAAAAATATGATTATAACACTTAAACCTATAAAAAATGTGAATATGAAATGGTTTCATTTTGACTATATAAATAAATACATGTTAATATCTTTTGTGTCGTTTTTTTTAAATATTGCAAAAGCTGATAGTATTGAATATATTAATACTATTACAGGCAATATTGAAAATGTGAGCAATGCAACGCCTACAAGAGATATTGAACAATGTACAGACGGTTTGATAGTTACTTATCGATTCAATCATATCATAAAACAGAAAGATGATATTTTTTCAAATTGTTTTTTGTTGAAAATTGATGGTTTTTACTTACCTGATACTCCTCAATATCCAGCAATTCCATTTAGAAATGAAAAATTTGTTCTTCCAATGGGAAAAGAAGGCTCAATCCAAATTATAGATAGTATGAGTATTGATTATCCTATCAATATGTCTTCAGCAAGAGCTTCCTTAGATGATACATCATATGCGTTTTTTAATAGTGAGAATACTCCCAGTATGCTTCAATTCGCAGGTTATTATCCAAATTCAATTGTTAACGAGGGGGAAAATTTGATATTTAATGGACAAACTATATTTAATTGTTATATTACACCGGTTAAATATGATTATAATACAAAGATTGCGAAAATATATAATTATATAAGATTTAAAATTGTATATAAAACAGCGTCTCGTTCCTTATTACAAAATGATACCGTCAGATTTCTGTACAAGAGTTCAAATTCTTTTTTAAATAATATAACCGCAAATGGTACTAATGAAGTTGCTTATTCTTCTGATAATTCTATAATTCCTTGTGATTATTTGATAATATCAGTTCCTGACTATATGAATGCTGTAGAGAAATTTGCTGATTGGAAGAGATTGTCGGGTTACAACGTTCATGTTTTATATAATAGCATTTGGACAGAGAATACAATAAAAGCATGTATTGATAGTGTTTATGATAATAGCCCTAATTTAACATATGCATTATTGGTTGGAGACCATGATGTTATACCTGCCGTACGAAAAGAAGATTTGTATCATTTAACAGGTACGACAGGTTCTGCATTCTATTATACTGATTATCCATATGGTTTAATTAATAATGATCATTATCAAGAAGTGTTAATAGGTAGATTGTCTGTTGCATCTATAGAAAGTTCTATTGCGGTTGTTGAAAAAATCATAGATTATGAGAAAAATCCTCCAAAAGATAGTTCTTTTTATAAAGATGGACTAAACACTGCATATTTTGAAGATAAGGGAGGTTTAATAATTGATTATAAATCATGTCCTGACGGGTATGAGGATAGAAGATATGTGCAAACTTCTGAAGATATTGCATCTTATCTTATAAATAATCATGATTATAATATTAAAAGGGTCTATACGACAGATACTAATGTAAATCCCTCTAACTGGAGCAGATACTATTCATTTGGTGATCCAATACCTGATTATTTAACACGTGAAGCAGGTTTTAATTGGAATGGTACAGGTCAAGATGTCGTTAATCAAATTAATAATGGTGTATTCTTTGTAATCCATAGAGACCATGGCACACACTTGACATGGGAAAAGTTATTGTTGAATCCCGTTCTTGTCAGCCAGCTTAATAACAAGGGGAAACTTCCTGTTGTTTTTAGTATAAATTGTAAATCTGGTGATTTTACTTTTAGAGAATGTTTGGCGGAAATGTTACAGAGAAAAGCTGATGGTGGTAGTGTCGCAATAATAGCTGCTACTAATACATCTTATAGTGGGTATAATGACATTTTATTATTAGGACTGATAAATGCAATTTGGCCAACTCCTGGGATAATAATCAATTTACCAAACATGAACGAAATAACGTCACATTCTTTATACCCAGAGTATAGAATTGGTAATATTCTGAGGCAAGGATTGGCAATATTGGAAGAGTCAAACTATAATTTTCAAAATAATACAAATATAGAAAAGATTAATTATACTAAAGACATATATGAACTTTACGGTGACCCTAGTATGTATTTTTATGTTCATGAACCATTATCCTTTGAAGAGGTGGATGTTGTTAGAACTTCTGACTCTATTTTTGTTGACTTGAATCAAAATGTTGCATATATTACATTTCTTAATAAAAAGAATAATACGATTCAATTATATTATGGAAATAATGCTGCATGTAAAGTCATCTCAGATAGTGTCGATATATGTATATCAAAATACAATTACAGACCATATATAATTAATTCGACAGATTGTGATTTATATATTCAGAATGAAAATATAATGGGTGCATCTGGCGCAAAGGCAAAGTCGTTTATAGGGAAAAATATTAGAATTGGAAGTAATGTTACAGATAAAAAGAAAGCAGGCCCTGTAGTTTTCAAAGGTGGAAAGATTGATATTAAAGGGGAAACAACTATAATTAGTGGTGGTACAACAATTGAAAAAAATACTATTTTTTCAATATCAAATAAATAATTGCATTATGAAACATTTATTATTAATATTAGTGTCATTTATGTTTGTCAGTACATATGCTGCTTCACAGTCAGTAAGAATGTTGGATGAGAACAGCTACTGGGAAATGAGAGGTCAGTATCTTGCAGGTTGGCCTTTCTATTATATGCCTGTGTATTTTGTTAAAGGTACGGAAGAAATTGATGGCAAACTCTACTATAGAGTATGTGAGGATAATACGATAGATTCCAAAAAGTATAACGGAGAATTTATGAAGATTGCTGATAATTATCAGGATGAAGGAGAAGGCTATACTTATTTCCACAGACTTTCGCTTAGGGAAGAAGATGGAAAAGTGTATGCCCACAAAAGCAGGTTTCCCAAAGATGATAATACAATGTTCGAGCAGATAGGTGATGAATATCTAATTTTTGATTTTAACCTGAATGAGGGCGACCAGTTTGGCTTGGCTCCTATTACTGTTACTAAGGTTGAATACTATGACAGTGGTGATGGTGTGCAGCGAAAGATGATAAGTTTTGACAGCGGACATCGCATACTCGAAGGCACGGGATGTGTGCTTGGAAATTTCATGTATTATCTCGATGAGCCGTTATATATGGTAATTGATGAATGGGGATCATATTTCAAATATTTACATAGCGGTAAAGGATGGAATGTAGACGGCGAGATGTTTCCTGAAGACCAATTGCCTACAGGTGTTCGTAATGTCAGCAATGAGGAAGAGGCTGGCAATAAAATGATTTATGACATTGGAGGCAGAAAAGCAACGTCTGTATTGTCATGTCCTTCAATTTATATTAAAGATGGCAAGAAACATGTGAATAAAAGAAGGTAGAATGAGTTTACTGTCGTGAAATATAATCTATACGGAGTCGGCTGAATTCTAATTGTTTTTAGCCAAGTCATCGTAGCTGTCGCAATATTTTATGCTTGCGAGAGAATAGGCTTCTTGTGTGTCTGTTTTTTCTTCTTCGTATTGCGCCATCATCTTAAATGGACTGAAAACAAACAATAACGCTGTAGCCAGTACTTTTACTGCTGAGATATTTGCATTCATAATTGTTTGAATTTAGCAAAAAGTAAAGAGGTTGGATACCGAATGTTGTCAGCATCCAACCCCTTCAATATTGGGTTTTGTATTATTATAGCAGAGCCTTGAATTTCTCTTCAATCTTAGCCTTTGATGCAGCGCCAACGAATTTGTCAACAAGCTGACCGCCCTTGAAGAAAAGGATAGTTGGGATGTTTCGTACGCCAAACTCCATTGCAATGTCATCGTTCTCCTCAACATCGCACTTGCCGACAACAAGTTTGCCGTCGTATTCCTCAGCAAGCTCGCTGATGATTGGGGCAATCTGGCGGCAAGGTCCGCACCATGTAGCCCAAAGGTCTACTACCAATGGCAATTCGCCATTTTTGTAACTCTCGAAATTCTCGGTTGTGATTGTTACTTCCATGTTAAGTATTTGTTGTTTCTTGATTTCTGTTGCAAAATTAAATAAAATAATCGAGATACAGAACTCTTTTCATAAAAATTATGAACTGCTATAAGATTTAGTCTTGCCTGTTGCTGCTATTGTATAGCCTTTGTTGCTATAGATAGCTTCTTTTTTTATTTTTGATGGTTAAAACCGTTTTTGTTTCTGTATCTTTACGTTATCTTTCGTATATATAAGTATAAGGTGGCCTCTAAAAATTAACTTTGTTAGAATTTTGATTTTTAGTCGAGATCAGATTGTCAGTCGAAGAAAGTTTCTGTCCGCCGCTAACTTTATAGAACCAACTATAACATATAAAATAATAAGTAGATGTTGAAAATTAGTTTATATCAAAATTTTTGTTGTGGTTCTTCCGTTATAGTTATGTACCATAACAGTTACGACTATGGCCAAAATCAAAGTTATAGAACTGACAGACCAGCAACGTCTGCAGCTGGAAGAGGGCTTTCGCCAAGGCAAGAGCCACGCTTTCCGTATGCGCTGTCGCGCAATACTTCTGAAATCCAGTGGTCTGACCTCCAAAGAAGTTGGGGTACAGACCGAAATGACCCATATATCCGTCAATTCATGGGTGAAGCGGTTCGAAGTCGACGGCATCAAGGGTTTGGAGACACGTCCGGGACGTGGTCGGAAGCCAATAATGGACTGCTCGGACGAGGAAGCGGTGCGTATAGCCATCGAGAACGACAGACAAAGCGTAATGAGGGCAAAGGAAGCCTGGCAGCAAGCGTCCGGCAAGGAGGCGAGCGAGAGTACGTTCAGGGCTTTTTTATCCGCATTGGCGCGAGATATAGACGTATAAGGAAACGTCCAAAGGGTAAGCCCTCGCCGCAGCTCTATGCGTACAAGACCGAGAAGCTGCAGGAACTCGAAAGACAGGCAACAGCCGGCCTGATAGACCTCTACTACGGAGATGAAAGCCATATCTGCACGGAAGGCTATGTGCCCTATGGCTGGCAGTTCCGTGGAGAGGATGTGTATATCCCTTCTGAAAGAGGCCTCAGGCTCAATATCTTCGGTATGATTGACCGTAATAACCAATATGAGGGCTTCTCTACAACGGAGAACATGAAGGCTGATAAAATCGCAGACTTTCTTGACAGACTGTCGATGCGTATCCGCAAGGATACATTCGTGGTGCTTGACAATGCCAGCGTGCACAGGTGCAAACTCATGAAGGAACTTCGGCCGATATGGAAAAAGCGAGGCCTGTACCTTTTCTTTCTCCCTCCATATAGTCCTCATCTGAATATCGCAGAGACACTGTGGAGAATACTCAAGGGCAAATGGCTCAGACCTGTGGATTATTTTTCCACAGATTCCTTGCTTTACGCAACCAATCGAGCTTTGGCGGCTATTGGATTTGAACTCAATATCAATTTTGCCCATGTGGCTTAGTATAAACTAATTTTCAACATCTACTTAAATATAAAGAGGAATATGCGTTTACGATTTTTTTTTCTGTTTGTCGTGTCATTCGCCTTGTCAGAGGCAAAGGTTTCTGATGTCTGCGTGAAGTTCGTCACTCCTTCTATAGTCAGGGTGCAGTGGTCACCCGACGGTATTCTGCATGGCAACAATACTGGTGTATGTGTTTATAATAACTGTGAGGTAAAGGTTGAGGAAACGTATATTGGCGGTTTCCGCAGACTGGCGTCTTCAGAACTGGTTGTATATGTCGACAATGTAACGGGTGCTGTCTCTTTCGTTGACAGAACAACGGGGCGTACGCTGTTGACCGAAACAAACAGGCAGGCAGAGCCTGTTGCTTTGGAAAATGTTGTCTTTGATGAGAAAACGGCACGTGTCATCGATACTGCAAACGGCAAGATAACGGTGAGGGATGTGAAAAGTCGTGATACTGTAGGTGTCTCTACTCGCTACTGTTCACATTTCATGTGCAAAGGGACCAAAGCCATCTACGGACTCGGAGCTCACATGGAGGACTATATGAACCTGCTCGGCAAGACCCTCTGGCTTACGCAGCATAACCTGAAGGTGCATGTTCCCGTCCTGTTGTCACCCCAAGGCTACGGCCTTCTCTTCGATGCCGGGTGTGCCATGAAGTATTCGTCTGCCGACTCTCGTTTCACCATGCAGCTTGAAGCGGCGCGGCAACTCGACTACTATTTCATTAAAGGTGACAGAATGCAGGATGTTGTTGCCGGCTATCACGAGCTGACTGGTAAGGCTCAGTTACTGCCTTTGTATGCTTTCGGCTATATACAGTCGAAAGAGAGATACCGTTCTACAGACGAGCTGTTGGCGACGGTAAAGGAATATCGCCGTCGCCATGTGCCAATAGATGTTATCGTGCAGGACTGGAACTACTGGCCGCAAGGGTGGGGGTATATGAAGATGGATCGTAAGTTCTATCCCGATCCGAAGACTCTGGCCGACTCGCTTCATGCCTTGAATGCCCGCATAATGGTAAGTATATGGCCTAATCCGCAGTCCTGTCCGCAGGAGGTTGACTTCAAGAACCGGGGATATATGTTACCACACTCTTCTTATGATGTTTTCAACGATGATGCCCGACGGTATTATTGGAAGTATGTTAATGACGAGTTCTTTTCCAACGGTTTCGATGCCTGGTGGTGCGACTGTAGCGAGCCCGTTGATGCAGACTGGCGCAGAATGACCGACACCGTAAACGGAAAGCCATACGGATGGGACAGTCATGAACAGCGGTGGCTGCTCAATAAGGCTATCCTTAGTGAGACGTTGGGGGCGGAGCGTAGCAGCCTCTATTCGCTGTATCATGCCAAGGGAATATACGAAAACCAACGGAGCACCGACGGAAGCAAGAGGGTGCTCAACCTTACGCGCAGCGGATATGCCGGACAACAGCGGTATGCCACCATAGTATGGAACGGTGATACTCATGCCTCGTGGGATGCCTTCAAGCGTCAGATACCTTCGGGACTCAACTACATGGCTACAGGCAATCCCTACTGGACGGTTGATGTGGGTGCTTTCTTTGTCAGAAACGACAACACAAGATGGTTCTATAATGGTGATTTCCCGAATGGTGTCGGTGACGAAGGCTACAGGGAGTTCTACACGCGTATGTTCCAGTGGGCTACCTTTCTGCCTGTGTTGCGCAGTCATGGCACTGATACTCCTCGTGAGATATGGCGGTTCGGAGAGCCGGGTACAGAATATTATGATGCCATACTTAAGATGATCAGGCTCAGGTACGCTCTTCTGCCTTATATATATAGTATGGCGGCACGTCAGACCATGGAGAGCTACTCGATGGCAAGGATGCTGTCTTTCGACTATCCTGACGATGCCAAAGTCTATGATATCAAGGACGAATATCTGTTCGGTGATATTCTTGTTTGTCCGGTGACAGAGCCTGCCAGCCGGCAAACGGTGAGAAAGGTTTATCTACCTGAGGGGAATGCTTGGATAGATTTCTGGACAAACAGACGGTATGAAGGCGGACAGTGGATAGAAGTCTGTACTACAATCGAACATCTTCCGCTTTATGTAAGGGCAGGCAGCATTATTCCCGTTACCGATGTGATGGAGTATTCTGCCGCACAGATAGACAAGCCTGTCACGGCTCTTGTCTATCCTGGAGGTGATGCTTTGTTCACTCTTTATCAAGATGCCTGTGACGGTTATGCTTTCGAGCAGGGTGACTATGCTGTTGCAACACTGTTGTGGGATGACAGCCGGCAGAAGTTTGAGGTTAAGACAAAAGGATTTCCGCGTGAGATACACTATGAGTGCATAGATGTGAACTGATATTCCTGCCCAAAGGAATGTCAGTTCACAGCATAGCTGATGTTTTCGTTGGCTTCGATATATTCGATCAGTTCTTTTGTAAGCTCGATGCCTTGGTTGGGCATACGTAGCATTACGGTAGTGTTGTGTATGCGGTCGAGTAACTGGAAATACAGCGTCACCTTTCCTGGATGTGCTGATACGATGGTTGATATGTCCGATGCCGTGTTTTCGTCTATCTTGTCAGCATCGGCTGTGATGGTGAATTTCTCGATGTATTTTTCCTTTACCGCCTGCATATACTCCACGTTCTTTATCTGTGTGCTTATGAAAGTGCTTGTGGGAAATTTCTTTATACATTTACAAGTTATGTAGACAGTTGCGCCTACAATAAACTTGCTGTTCCATGCTCCCCAGTCGTCGCCGAACAGAGCCAATTCGCCTGGTCCCTCATAGTCTTCTATGGTTACGAAACCGCATGGGTCACCTTTCTTGGTGAATTTCTTCTTGACATCTGTTATGATGCCTCCAAGTGTAATTTCTTCTCTGTCGAGCAGTTTCTCTTTGTCGGCAAACTCGTAGCAATGGGTATTGCACATAGCCTTCAGTACTACGGCATAGTCGTCGAGAGGATGAGCGGAGAGATATATGCCAACAAGGTCTTTTTCTTTGCCGAGCCGTTCTATCGTGCTCCAGTCTTCTCCTTGTGGAATAGGTGGATTTGTAATCTCAACTTCTTCTTCTCCAAATAAGGAGTTTGTAGCTTGCTGCTTGGCTGTCTGATATTGCTGTCCGAACTTTACAAGGGTGTCGAGAAACAATTCTCCCTTGGTATTCATTCCGAAGAAATCCTCGCGTCTTATATTGAAACAGTCGAAACCTCCGCTGAGTGCCAAGCTTTCTATGGCTTTCCTGTTTACGTCCTTAAGGCTCACACGTTTTACAAAGTCGAAGATGTCTTTGTATGGACCGTTCTTTTCTCTTTCGGTGATAATAGCCTCGGCAGCAGCTCCTCCCATGCCCTTTATGGCTGATAGTCCGAACCTGATCTCACCTTCGCCATTTACACCAAAGCCAACGAAACTCTCGTTTACGTTGGGACCGAGCGTTGAGATATTCATGGCTTTACATTCTTCCATGAGCTTCGTGATCTCGGTAATCTGACTGAAGCGACGGGTCATAAGCGCGGCCATGTATTCGGCAGGGTAGTGTGCCTTCATATATGCCGTCTGGTATGCTACCCATGAGTAGCATGTGGCATGCGACTTGTTGAAAGCATACGATGCGAATTTCTCCCAGTCTGCCCATATTTTCTCAAGAACCTTCGGGTCGTGTCCGTTCTTTTGTCCGCCCTCAATAAACTTAGGCTTCATGGCGTCAACGATGGCTTTCTTCATACATATAATCGTTTTCCACTGGTCATTGATCATGCCTCGGGTAAAGTTGGCAAGTTGCCGGCTCAGCAACATCACCTGTTCCTGGTAAACCGTAATACCGTAGGTGTCCTTGAGGTATTTCTCCATGCAAGGTATGTCGTAGCTTACAAGCGATGGGTCGTTCTTTCGTTTGATGAACTCAGGAATGTAGTCCATAGGCCCTGGACGATATAGTGCGTTCATGGCAATAAGGTCCTCGAAAACAGTTGGGTGCAGCTCACGCAGATATTTCTGCATGCCGGGCGACTCAAATTGGAAAGTTCCGATTGTGCGTCCCTGCTGATAGAGTTTATATGTAAGCTCGTCGTCAATAGGCAACGTGTCAAGATCTATGTCCTCGCCCAAAGTCTGCTTCACAACCTTGCATGCCTCCTTTAGCTCCGACAGGGTCTTCAGTCCGAGGAAGTCCATTTTTATAAGACCTGTCGACTCGATAACGTGACCGTCGTATTGGGTGACAGGAACTTTCAAGCCTTTGAAATCCGGGTCGTCGGCTGTAGATACCGGTACCCAGTCGCTTATGGCGTTACGGCAGATAATGAAACCGCAGGCATGAATACCCGTGCCACGTACGGTACCCTCGAGCATCTTTGCGTATTTTATGGTGTTGCGCTCTCTTGGGTCGGCAGATGCCTCTGCCTCACGAAGCTCTGGAGTACACTTGATGGCATTTGTAAGGTTCATCTTTAGACCGTCGGGTAGCCTGTCGGGAATAGCCTTGCACAGGGCATTCGACACATCGAGAGGCAGCTTTTCCACGCGTGCCACATCCTTGATGGAGTTTTTTGTTGCCATACTCGCATACGTGATGATATGTGCGCAGTTCTCATGTCCGTATTTGTCCATTACCCACTGCAACACTTTACCTCGTCCGTCATCGTCGAAGTCGGTATCAATATCGGGGAGGTTCACGCGGTCTGGGTTAAGGAAACGCTCAAACAGCAAGTCGTATTTCAGTGGGTCTATCTTCGTAATGCCAAGACAATAGGCAACAACAGAGCCTGCTGCCGAGCCACGTCCGGGACCTACCATTACGCCAAGCTCTGTACGGGCGGCATTTATGAAGTCTGACACGATAAGGAAGTAGCCTGGGAAACCCATGGTCTTCATTACGTGAAGTTCAAAATTTATGTGTTCCTTAACATTGTCTGAAAGGTTCTCGCCGTATCTGCTTGGGTCTCTTGCTCCGTCGTATGCAAGTTTGGCAAGATAGTCAGCCTCAAACTTAATTCTGTATATCTTGTCGTAACCCCCAAGACGCTCTATAACCTTTTGTCCCTCTTCTGGCGAAAGCTGGTTCTCGCCATTTTCGTCGGTAGTAAATTCTCTGTACAAGTCATCGGTAGAGAATTTCTGTCTCCATTCCTCTTCTGTTCCGAAACTTTCAGGAATAGGGAAGAAAGGCATGATAGGTCCATTTTCTATGGAGTAGGTCTCAACCTTGTCGAGAATTTCTGTAGTGTTGACAAGTGCCTCTGGCACATCGCTGAAAATGTCGTTCATCTCCTGTCTCGACTTGAACCACTCCTGCTTGGTGTACCTCATACGGTTAGGATCATCGAGATCTTTTCCTGTTGACAGACAAAGCAAATGGTCGTGAGCCTCGGCGGTGTCTTTGTCCTCAAAATGGCAGTCGTTGCTGCAAATCAGTTTAATGCCGTATTCCCTTGCCATTTCTATCAGAACTTTGTTGGCTTTCTGCTGCAATGGGAATGTCTCGCGGTTTGCGAGAATATTCGGGTCTGTAACCTCGTGCCGCTGAAGCTCAAGATAATAGTCGTCGCCAAAAAGATTCTTATACCAAAGGCATGCCTCACGTGCGCCTTCAATATCACCTTTCAGGATTTTCGCTGGCACCTCGCCCGCTATACATGCCGAGCAGACAATGAGCCCCTCGTGATATTGCTCAAGGTCGTGGCGGTCTGTTCTCGGACGGTAATAGAAACCGTCTACCCATGAGCGTGATACAAGTTTTATCAGGTTTTTGTAGCCTTGGTAATTCTTTGCCAACACAATAAGGTGGTAGCCAGACTTGTCGCCATTCTCCGCAACCTTGTCGGTCTTGTCGTGCCGTGCCACATACATCTCACATCCGAAGATGGGCTTAAAAGGCTCCAGACCTTCTTTTTTTCTGCCTTTGTTTATTCCGGCGCAATAGTCGGCAAACTCTTTTATTCCGAACATTACGCCGTGGTCCGTGATAGCCATTCCTCGCATTCCGTCGGCAACAGCTTTGTCAACAAGTCTGTTTATCTTTGACTGTCCGTCAAGGATTGAATAGTGTGTGTGAACATGTAAATGTATGAAATCTTCCATTGTGAGATGTGTTTTGAGGCGTAAAATTACTACAATTATGCCATATTGCCAAAAGAATGGCAGAGAAAATTTTGCTGAAAGATAAAAAATAATTAACTTTGCAACAAAATATACTCGTAAATTTTCCATGGGAGACAGAATAAAGAAAATAAAGAAGATAAGAATACATCGTGAGGGCACAGATACCTTGCTTTATGGCTTGATGGGTATTGTTGCCGTCGCAGCAGTATTATGGCAGGCTTTCGACAACAAAGTCCCCTTCTGGACATTTGTTGCGGTGTTTGGAGTTGTGTATGCCATAGTGTTGAATTTCTACAGATGCCCTATACGTTATAACAGCTGCGAGGATACCGGCAAGCTTGTTGTCGCTCCTGCCGATGGAAAGATTGTCGTTATTGAGGAAGTTGAGGAGAATACCTATTTCCACGACAAGCGTCTGATGATTTCTATCTTTATGAGTCTGTTCAATGTTCACGCCAACTGGTTTCCTGTAGATGGGAAAGTGAAGTTTGTAAAACATTTTAACGGTAATTATCATAAGGCTTGGCTGCCAAAGGCAAGTGAGGAGAACGAGCATGCCGACGTAATGATTACAACCCCTGATGGGGTAGATGTGCTGTGCCGTCAGATTGCGGGTGCCGTGGCACGTAGAATTGTTACATACGCTAAGGAAGGTGAGGACTGTTATATCGATGAGCATCTTGGTTTTATCAAACTTGGCTCACGTGTAGATGTCTTTCTACCTGTCGGTACTGAAGTCTGTGTCAAGATGGGGCAGGCCACAACCGGCGACCTTACTGTTATCGCAAAACTTAAGTAAAAATCTATTGTTTAAACCTATTGGGAGCCATTTCGTAGGCTCCCAATCATATTTTTATGGCTATGGCAAATATTTTAGTCAGAAATATACCCAACACTATCACCTGCTGCAATCTCGTCTCTGGATGTGTCGCAACATATTGGGCTTTCATGGGCAATGTCCGTTTGGCATTATTGTGGATAGTGGCAGGTGCAGTATTCGATTTCTTCGACGGCATGTCGGCTCGTCTGCTGCATGTCTCGTCGCCTATAGGAAAGGAACTCGACTCGCTTGCCGATGATATCACATTCGGAATGGCTCCGGCTACAATTGTGTTTACAGAGCTTGGTGTTATGGATTACCCTGTGTTCATGCAGCCTTTTCGGGAATACATTCCATACTTCGCATTTGTCATAGCTGCATTCTCGGCCTTGCGTCTGGCAAAGTTCAACCTTGATGAACGTCAGTCTTTGGGCTTTATAGGTTTGCCTACTCCTGCCAATGCACTTTTCTGGGGCTCGCTGTTTGTTGGTGCCGGAGGCTATTTGGAATCGTCACCTGGCATGACAATGGTTGTGCTGGCAATGATATGTCTCAGCTGTTGGCTCCTGGTAGCCGAGATACCGATGTTTGCCTTGAAGTTCAAGCATTGGGGATGGAAGGGTAACGGGATAAAATACATGTTCCTGCTTACCTGTTTGCCGTTGCTGGCAATATTTGGAATCACGGCGTTTGCAATAATTATTGCATGGTATGTTGTACTTTCAGTAGCCGTAAGCTTCCGTAGTAAAAAAGATTAGCGTATGATTAAATTCCTGTTTGTTTTCCTGCTTGCCATATTGCTGATTGGTTTTATGGCGGCTGTCGTTATAGTGTTTTTTTTATATAACCGTTTCCGTGGTGTCTTTAAGATGTTTAAAGGCAATAGGGGAAATGGTTTTTCTGATGACGCATTTACAAATACCAATGCTAAGCAGGGGCGTACTACGGTGGGCAATGCCGGTGAGACAATTATCGACAGACGTGATCCTCGGAAGACAGGCCGTAAGATTATTCCTCACGACGAGGGGGAATATGTTGATTTTAAGGAATAACGGTTTCATCTAGCTTATGGCGAGGCACAACGATATTGGCAAATGGGGCGAGACGTATGCTCTTGATGTTCTTGACAGGGAGGGGTATATACTTGTAGAGACCGACTGGCGGCCGCCATACGGAAAAGGAGATATAGATATTATTGCCTATACTCCCGATCATACAGTTCTTGTGTTTGTGGAGGTAAAGACCCGCAGTGAGAAGGGTGCCTTGCTGCCGGAAGACAGCATCGATGTGAAGAAAATACGCAACATTGCAAATTGTGCCAACAGGTATATAAAGATGAATAATATTATAGACGAGATACGTTTTGATATAATATCCGTTATCGGCTCAGAAAACAACATAGAGTGCTACGAGCATATTGTCGATGCGTTCAATCCTAACCTCTTATAAAATATTGCTATGAACAGGCGTGTCATATATCTTGATGAGACCGACAGTACGAATAATGTTGTCCGCAACATTCCTTTGGAAGCCGATGACGACATGGTGGTTGCTGTTGCCGATTATCAGACTGCAGGCAGGGGGCAGGGCGCGAATAAATGGGAGAGTGAAAGAGGCAAGAATCTTTTGTTCTCAGTAAAGATTTGTCCTGTGGGTGTTCCTGTGCCTCGCCAGTTCGTTCTCTCTATGGCTATGGCACTCGCCATAAAAAAGGCTCTCGACGGATATGCCGGCGGGTTTGCGCTGAAATGGCCAAACGACATTTATTGGAACGGCTATAAAATCAGCGGAACTCTGATAGAGACTTCTGTGAATAGCCATGGCATTTCATCTTGTATCTTTGGCGTCGGCATAGATGTCAATCAGCATACGTTTGTCAGCGATGCGCCAAATCCGATTTCTCTTTGTTCTGTCACAGGGCACGATGAGGACCGAAACAAATTGCTTGATGCAATCCTTGATTCCTTCGCTTATTATTATGATATGATAAGAAAATGTCAGTACGGCGAAATCTCGGCTCTTTATCACGCCTCTTTATATCGTCGTGCCGGCAATTTCAGTTATTGTGATGCAGAAGGCTCATTCTGTGCCTCTATCGTTAAGGTTGAGGACGACGGGCATCTTATCCTTCTCGATGATCAAGGCCGCCAGCGCCGCTACGCATTCAAAGAAGTGTCTTTTACCGGGAGGGCAGGTTTGTAACCTGCCACAATAAATAAAAAGGCAGGTTACAAACCTGCCCTCCCAGTCTTATTTCTTTACATTGACAATCTTTGTCTTGGGCAGCTCCTTGTTTCTTCGGTTCACCATCGTTACAACGCTTTGCGCCAATGACAGGAATGATTGTCCCATTATCGTGTCAGGGTCTGTGGCAGACGGCACGCCCTTATCGCCATTCTCACAAACACTCTGTACAACAGGTATCTGCGCAAGCAGCGGCAGGTTCATTTCGTTGGCCAAATCCTTGCATCCCTCTTTCCCGAAGATGTAGTATCTGTTCTCAGGAAGCTCAGCAGGAGTAAACCATGCCATGTTTTCCACAAGTCCGAGAATAGGCACGTTAACCTTCTCGTTAAGGTACATGTCGATGCCTTTACGCGCGTCGGCAAGCGCAACTTTTTGTGGTGTGCTCACGATGATAGCTCCTGTGATAGAAAGAGTTTGCAGCAAAGTCAGATGGATATCAGATGTGCCGGGAGGTGTGTCGAGAATAAAATAATCAAGCTCGCCCCAATCTGCATCTCCGATCAGCTGTTTCAGAGCGCTGGTAGCCATGCCGCCTCTCCACAGTGTGGCAGTGTCTGGATTTACGAAAAATCCAATAGACAGCAGCTTTACGCCATATTTCTCGATAGGCTCTATGAGTTGTCGGCCGTTTTTCTCTACGGCATACGGACGTTCGTCTTCAACTCCAAACATTTTTGGCATTGACGGGCCGAAGATGTCTGTGTCAAGCAGTCCTACCTTGTATCCAAGTTTTGCCAATGCTACGGCAAGGTTTGCCGAGACGGTGCTTTTTCCCACGCCGCCCTTGCCAGAGCTTACGGCAATGATGTTTTTTACCTCAGGAAGCAGTTTGTCGGCCTCAGGGCGTGGTTTTGACTTAAATTCAGTTACAATCTCAACCTCAACATCCTTGCCGACGTGGTAATGTATCGCCGCCTCTGCAGCCTTAACTGTAGATTTCAGGAACGGGTCTGGGTCACGTGGAAATGTCAATACCACCTTTACCTTCATGCCGTCAATCGATGGCTGGTCGGCGAGCATGTCGCTCTCAATGAGGTTTTTCTTTGTGCCTGGGTACATCACGGTAGCCAAGGCGTCTGTTATGAGTTTTGGATAAAGTGTCATGTTCTTGATGCTATATTATTATAATGTGCAAAATTACATATTTTTTTCGACAATATATATATTGAGAGACAAAAATTACAGTCTCCCCCAACCCCTCCCCAATAGGCAGGGGAGTGTTGGAGGTTATTATTTAATACCCGTTGGCGGAATTAAACGCTTGTTCGTAGATTACTCTTCTTTGGGTACTGCGCATGCGGAAAATGGAAAAATCAGTTTTGCATCATTGGGAAACCATGCAAAAAAATGCCGCATAGTGCATAAGCCATTGCAGCCGCTTGCGATGGCTTATGCAACCGCTTGCTATAGCCAATGCAAGCGGTTGCATTTTTTTTAACGGTGTGTGAGACTGTTTTTTTCCTATTTCATTCGTTTGCACAACCTTTAGATAAGGTAGGCAGCACTCTGAAATAAAAAGAAAAAATTAATTTTTCTTTTCTATTCCATTCGTTTGTACTACCTTTAGATAAGGTAGGCTGCTCTCAGAAATAAAAAGAAAAAATTATTTTTTTTCTTTTTTATTTCATTCGTTTGCACTACCTTTGCAGATATGATGGAAAATTTGGTTGGGGAGACACACCGCCCCGGAAGAATTGAAGTGGTGTGCGGCTCTATGTTCTCAGGCAAGACAGAGGAGCTGATACGCCGTTTGAAACGTGCGAAATTTGCGAGACAGAAGGTCGAGATTTTCAAGCCAGCGATAGATGTCCGATATTCGGAAGGGGATGTGGTCAGCCACGATCACAATGTAATCCCGAGCACACCGATTGACTCGTCCGCATCTATTTTGTTGTTGTCGACAGATATAGATGTAGTGGGGGTTGACGAGGCTCAGTTCTTCGATGACGGACTTGTAGATGTGTGCAACGAGTTGGCAAACCGTGGCGTGCGTGTCATTGTTGCCGGTTTGGATATGGATTTCCGTTGCCGTCCGTTCGGCCCGATGCCAGCTTTGTGCGCCATTGCCGATGAGGTGACAAAGGTTCACGCAATCTGCGTCAGGTGTGGAGCATTGGCATACGTCAGCCATCGCCTTGTGGCAAACGAGAAACGGGTAATGCTTGGCGAGACGGCTGAATATGAGCCGTTGTGCCGTGAATGCTATCGCAAGGAAATGGGACGGAATGCTGGCGTAAAAGAATAAAAAACTATGCAAGAGAAAATTACTTTCGACATTTTCATACGCAAGGCCGCCATTGTCGCGCTGGTTGCGCTGGTGTTGCTCACAATGAATTATCTGAGCGGTGTGCTGTTGCCGTTTTTTGTGGCATGGCTCTTTGCTTATCTGCTTTATCCGATAGTGCGTTTTGTACAGGACAAACTGCGTGTGCGCATACGTGCTTTGGCCATCGTCGTTACTCTTGTGTTCGTGATTTCGGTTATCGGAACTCTGCTCTGGCTTATCATTCCGCCAATGATAGAGCAGTTTCAGAAACTTGGCGATGTGTTGTCGAGGTGGGTACATCAGACTACCAACACAAACGATGTCTCGGCGTATATACAAACTTGGCTGAGTGAGCACCGCACAGAGATAGAGCGTGTCTTCAAAAGCGAGGATTTCTCAGACGCCATGCGTACAGCTATGCCGAAAGTTTTCGCTGTCGTGGGAGAAACGGCAAACATATTGTTGAGTATAGTCGCATCTATGATAACATTGCTCTATATGTTTTTTATCTTGCTCGACTACGAATATCTCACAACTAATTGGGTACGCATATTTCCCGAAAAACACCGAGCTTTCTGGCACGAGCTTATGAAAGACGTTGAGTGTGAGCTTAATAAGTATATCCGGGGACAGGGGCTTGTGGCTCTTTGCATGGGCATAATGTTCTGCATCGGATTTACCGTTATAGATTTCCCTATGGCTATAGGACTCGGCATCTTGATTGGCATCATGGACTTGGTGCCTTATCTGCATACCTTCGCCCTGATACCGACGGCATTTCTTGCCATGCTTAAGGCCGCCGATACTGGACAGAACTTCTGGGTGGTGTTTGGACTGGCGTTCGGACTGTTCTGTCTTGTCCAGCTCATCACGGAGGCAATCGTTATTCCGCGCATTATGGGTAAGGCGATGGGGCTAAACCCAGCCATCCTGCTTCTCTCGCTTTCCGTTTGGGGTGCATTGCTTGGCTTTGTCGGACTCATTATAGCCCTGCCTCTCACAACGCTCATCATGGCTTATTGGCAACGGTATGTGACGAAAGAGAGGGAAAATATCCCCGTAGAAATAGCCGAAAGAGAGGCTGATGAATAAAAAAAGTGCAAAAAGTGGGCGTATAATTTGCAAATATCAAAACTTTGTTGTACCTTTGCACTCGCTTTACAAAAAGATGGTATAGAGACTCGCTAGCTCAGCTGGTAGAGCACAACACTTTTAATGTTGGGGTCATGGGTTCGAGCCCCATGCGAGT
>CABSIA010000008.1 GCA_902477645.1 uncultured Prevotella sp.
AGGATACAAGATTCTCAATCTTGGCATAAGGGTTCGATTCCCTTACCGACTACAACACCAAGCCAAGTCCCATTGACAGCAAAATGCCAATGGGACTTTTTTAATGTCAAAGTTTCAAAAAAGCTATTCATACAGGCAGGTAATTGAACAAAAATAACTACCTTTGCAGACTAAAGAAAAAAGAAAGAGACAATGAGCAAAAAAAACAATACCTCTATCCAGATGATTGCAGATTTTGAAGGAGATATCACAAATCTGCTCAACACCAAAGCCGAAGGCGAGATACCCGTTCTCGCCACCCGCAACATGGTGCTTTTCCCAGGAGTGATAACACCGCTACTCATAGGACGGCAGGCAAGCCTCAACATCGTCAAGAGGATGCAGAAAAATCCCAGCCTCACCATAGGCGTGTTCTGCCAAAAAGATATCGACGTGGAAAATCCTGCCATCACAGATCTCTACACAACAGGCGTATATGCCCGGATGATCAGGATTATGGAGATGCCTGGCGACAGAAACAACGTAACCGTGATACTGCAGGCACTGGGCAAATGCCATCTCGACGCCATAACCTCAACAAAACCATACCTGAAGGGCATAACATCAAACGTTGAGGAGACAATGCCCGACTTCAGTTCGAGAGAGTTTAAATCGCTGATGGCAAATCTCCGCGCAACAACCGTGGAGTACATAAAAAAGAACGACGACATGCCCGACGAGTCGCAGTTCGCACTTACCAACATCACAAACGATGTGGTGCTGGCAAACTTCGTCTGCGCCAACATGACATTCACCGTGAGAGAAAAAATGGCAATGCTTGAGGAAAACTCTCTCGAGGAGAGAATCTACCTCACCCTGCGCACTATAAACAAGGCCATTGAGCTGTTCGATATCAGAAACAGCATACGCGACAAAACACGCGAGGACCTCGACGAGCAGCAAAAAGAATACTTCCTGCAGCAGCAGATAAAGAACATTAAGGAGGAACTTGGCGGCAGTGAGGGCTCGCCAGAGAAGAAGGAACTGAAGGAAATGGCAGCCAACAAGAAATGGCCCGAGGAAATACAGAAGACCTTCTTCAAAGAGCTTGACCGCCTTGACATGTACAACCCGCAAAGCCCGGAATACAGTGTTCAGCTCAACTATCTGCAGCAGATGGTACAGCTGCCGTGGAACGAATACACACAGGACAACCTTGATCTGGGCCGGGCGCAGAAAATTCTCGACCACGACCACTACGGCATGGAAAAGGTTAAAGAGAGAATTCTTGAATACCTGTCGGTGCTGAAACTCAGGGGCGACCTCAAATCGCCCATCATCTGCCTGTACGGACCTCCGGGCGTCGGAAAGACAAGTCTTGGAAAGAGCGTTGCCGAGGCCATGAAGCGCAAATATGTCAGAATGTCGCTCGGCGGTCTGCACGACGAGTCTGAGATACGCGGACACCGCAAGACATACGTCGGAGCCATGCCCGGACGCATCATAAAGAGCATCCAGAAGGCTGGCTCGTCAAACCCCGTCTTCATTCTCGACGAGATTGACAAAGTAACCCAAAACACCATAAACGGTGACCCGTCGTCGGCCCTTCTCGAGGTGCTCGACCCTGAGCAGAACAACGCATTCCACGACAACTATCTCGACGTGGACTACGACCTCTCAAAAGTGCTCTTCATAGCCACGGCCAACGACCTCAACACCATACCGCGACCGCTGCTCGACCGCATGGAGATTATTGAGGTCAGCGGATACATAACCGAGGAAAAGGTTGAGATAGCGAGGCGCCACCTCGTTCCGCGCGAGCTCGACAACACAGGATTGGGAAACGTAAAGCCAAAGGTGACTTTCAACAAAGCGGCACTCGAGACAATCATAGAGCGATACACACGTGAGAGCGGTGTCCGCCAACTCGAGAAGCAGATAAACAAGGCCATGCGCAAACTGGCGTTTATGAAAGCCCGCGACGGAGAGATGCCATACAACAAAATCACTCCGAACGAAATCGAGGACCTGCTCGGCAAGCCACCTTTCTACCGCGACATATATCAGGGAAACAGCTACGCAGGCGTAGTGACAGGACTGGCATGGACGAGTGTCGGAGGTGAGATTTTGTTCATCGAGACCTCGCTGAGCAAAGGCAAGGCAGGAAAACTTACGCTGACAGGAAACCTTGGCGACGTGATGAAAGAAAGCGCAGTAATTGCTCTGGAATATGTCAAGGCCCACATTGACATACTCGGCGCTGACTACCGGATTTTCGACCAGTGGAACATACACATCCATGTTCCGGAGGGTGCGACACCTAAGGACGGGCCGTCGGCAGGTATCACTATAGCAACATCCATAGCCTCTGCCCTCACACAGCGCAAGGTGCGCAAAAACACAGCCATGACCGGCGAGATAACCCTTCGTGGAAAAGTGCTGCCCGTTGGCGGAATAAAGGAAAAAATCCTTGCAGCGAAACGCGCCGGCATAACGGATATCATGATGTGCAAGGACAACCGAAAAGACATTGAGGAAATTCCGGCCATCTACCTGAAAGGTGTCAGCTTCCACTATGTGGAGAATGTTGAGGACGTATGGAAATTCGCCCTTACCGACGAGATGGTTGACAACCCGATAGACCTCACCGTAAAAGAAGAAGAGAACAAGCAATGACATTTGAACTGCAACATACCGACCCCGCGTCAGACGCACGTACCGGAATAATAACCACAGACCACGGACAGATAAAAACACCGATTTTCATGCCCGTAGGCACCGCCGGTACGGTTAAGGGCGTACACTTCAGCGAGCTGCGCGAGGAGGTGAAAGCACAGATAATTCTCGGCAACACATATCACCTGTATCTGCGTCCGGGACTCGATGTCTTGAAAGCTGCCGGCGGACTCCACAAGTTCAACACCTGGGACCGCCCGATACTGACAGACAGCGGAGGCTTTCAGGTCTTCTCGCTCACGGGCATCAGAAAACTTCGGGAGGAGGGATGCGAGTTCCGCTCGCACATTGACGGCTCCAGACACATTTTCACACCAGAGAACGTAATGGACACCCAGCGCATCATCGGCGCCGATATCATGATGGCATTCGACGAGTGCCCGCCGGGACAAAGCGACTACCAGTATGCCAAGAAAAGCCTGATGCTGACTCAAAGATGGCTCGACCGCTGTCTGAAGAGATTTAACGAGACCGAGCCTTTATACGGCCACCGGCAGTCGCTCTTCCCGATTGTACAGGGATGCACTTTCAAAGACCTCCGCAGCGAGGCGGCCAAATTTGTCGCCGACAAAGGCGCCGACGGCAATGCCATCGGCGGACTTGCCGTGGGCGAGCCGAAAGAGGTGATGTATGAGATGATTGAGGTGGTGAACGGAATTTTGCCAAAAGACAAGCCCCGCTACCTGATGGGCGTGGGCACACCGCAAAACATTCTCGAGGCCATTGAGCGCGGTGTCGACATGTTCGACTGCGTAATGCCCACACGCAACGGCAGAAACGCAATGCTCTTCACATACGGGGGCACGATGAACATGAGAAACAAAAAATGGGAAGCCGATTTCTCGCCAATTGACCCTGACGGCTGCGGAGTCGACCGCATTTACTCAAAAGCCTACCTGCATCATCTGTTCAAGGCTCAGGAACTGCTCGCCATGCAGATTGCCAGCATCCACAACCTGGCTTTCTACCTGCGGCTCGTCACTGACGCACGCACGCACATCGAGCTGGGCGACTTTACAAAATGGAAGGCGGGCATCATAGATCAATTAGGAAGAAGGATATGAGAAACTACAAGGAACTCCGCAGGCACCGGCGTAGATACCGCATGCAGAGGTGGATGAGCAAACATCCCGTCTGGCTGCACAGATTTTTCGGATGGCTGTCGCAACACACCCTGTGGCTTCGAAAAGCCTTGGCGTGGATAGGCGGCAAGCTGTCGTTTTTAGGGTATCTGAACGTCTTCAGATACATAAAGCGGCTCGACTGGTACATCATAAAGAAATTCATCGGAACATATATTTACTCAATTGTTCTGATTATCTCTATCTCAATAGTTTTCGATGTCAACGAGAACCTTGCGAAGTTTGCGCAATACCACGCTCCGCTGAAGGCCATAGTCTTTGACTACTACCTCAACTTCATTCCCTACTTCGCCAATCTTTTCAGTCCGCTGTTTGTCTTCATCGCCGTGATTTTCTTCACCTCGAAGCTTGCCGGCAACTCAGAGATTATCTCCATGCTTGCAGCCGGCGTGTCGTTCAGGCGGCTCATGCGGCCCTACATGATATCGTGCGTGCTCATTTCGTCGCTGTCGTTCTATCTCAGCGCCTACGTCATTCCCCACGGTACGGTGATAAGGCAGAATTTCGACTCCATGTACCGCAACAAGAAGAAAAACACCTCAGCGGAAAACGTGCAGCTGCAGGTGGGAAAAGGCGTAATCGCATATATGCAGTACTACGACAACAACTACAAGCGCGGCAACGGCTTCAGTCTCGACAAGTTCGAGAACAAAAAACTGGTCAGCCACCTGACGGCTATGGAAATACAATACGACACCATATCCGACTCTAAATATCACTGGAAAATCAGGAGCTGGAAATGCCGTGAGCTGAAAGGCCTGCGCGAGCACATAACAAGCGGAGCCGAGCGTGACACCATGATAATGATGGAGCCCGCTGACCTTGTTTACTCAAAAGGCCAACAGGAGACATTCACACTGCCGGCCCTGCGCGAATACATCTCGAAACAGATTGACCGCGGCTCGGGCAACGTGGTACAATACCAGGTGGAGTTCCACAAGCGCATAGCGGCAAGTTTCGCATCATTTATTCTTACGACAATAGGCCTGGCACTGTCGTCGCGCAAACGCAAAGGCGGCATGGGACTGGCTCTGGGCGCAGGCATGGCGCTGAGCTTCGGCTACATAATGCTGCAGACCGTGTCGGCGACATTCGCCATAAACGCCAACCTGCCGCCAATGCTTGCGGCATGGATTCCAAACATCATCTTCAGCGTAGTCGCATACATCTGCTACCGGCATGCGCCAAATTAGAATAAAATTTGAAAGGCTGTAGGGCCGCTATGTATAGCGGCCGCAATCAACAGTGGTAACCATAAAACCTAACGTCAATTGCGGCCGCTATACATAGCGGCCCTACAACAAAAAATAACAAAATAAAAAAACAAACAATAGTGTATTTCGACGAATTAGATTTAAACGACAACATTCTCGACGCTCTTTACGACATGCGTTTCGACGAATGCACCCCGATACAGGAAAAATGCATTCCGGAAATTCTCGCCGGACGTGACCTTCTCGGCATCGCACAGACAGGAACCGGAAAAACGGCCGCCTACCTGCTGCCGATACTCTCTCTGCTCGACAGCGGAGGCTACCCTACCGATGCCATAAACTGCATCATAATGTCGCCTACACGCGAGCTCGCACAACAGATAGACCAGGCTATGCAGGGATTCGGGTATTATCTCGACAACGTCTCGAGCGTAGCCGTATACGGCGGCAACGACGGCAGCCGGTACAGTCAGGAGACACGCTCGCTGAAACTCGGAGCCGACGTAATCATAGCCACTCCCGGCCGTTTCATATCGCACATGCAGCTTGGCAACGCCGACATGTCGAAAGTGTCGTTCTTCGTGCTTGACGAGGCAGACCGCATGCTCGACATGGGTTTCTCCGAGGACATACTCTCTATAGCAAAACATCTGCCTCCAACGTGCCAGACAATAATGTTCTCCGCCACAATGCCGAAGAAGATAGAGGCATTGGCAAAGACGCTGCTTAAAAATCCCGCAGAGGTGAAACTCGCCGTCAGCAAGCCTGCGGAGAAGATACAGCAGAGCGCATACATCTGCCACGAGCCACAGAAACTGGGACTGTTCAAACACATTTTCCACGACAAGACCTTGAGCCGTGTGATAATTTTCTCGGGTAAAAAGGACAAGGTGAAGGACATAACACGCAGCCTCAGACAGATAAAAGTGAACGCCGGCGAAATGCACAGCGACCTCACACAGGCAGAGCGCGACGAGGTAATGTTCAAATTCAAGAGCGGACAGATTGACGTTCTTGTCGCCACAGACATTGTCGCACGCGGCATAGACATAGACGACATTCAGATGGTAATAAACTACGACGTGCCCCACGACGTGGAGGACTACGTGCACCGCATAGGCCGCACGGCACGCGCCGACCGTGACGGAATTGCCATCACATTTGTGGCAGAAAAAGATTTTTACTATTTCCAGCAGATAGAGACCTTCCTTGAAAAGGAAATCGACAAGACACCACTGCCACGGGAGCTTGGCGAGGGGCCGGAATACCGCACCATTACAAAACTACAGCGCAAAAGCGGCTACCGAGGCAGAAAAGACCGTGGAAAAGGAAGCAAGGGAAAATCGAGAAAGTATAGCAGGGCCAAAAACAACAACAGAAAAAAAGCGAAAACCAAAACCGGCGATTAAAATTACCGCCGAAACAGATGCGTACAACCACAGAAAAAACGCAAGCGGCCGCAAATGCCATTGCAAGCTGTTGCATTTGCCTTCGCAAGCGGGTGCATCCGCCCTCGATACCGTACGCATAAAAACAAAAGGAAATTGTCATAAAAACAAAAACGAAAAAAAACGGGGCTGCAACACGAAACTCGCAACCCCGTTTTTCTTTTTCTGTCTCCACTATTTAGAATGGCAGGTCGTCGGCACCGCCATTGTCATCCGTCTGCTGTGGCGGGAACGGAGCCTGTGCCTGAGAAGCAGCGGCTGGCTGAGCGGCTGGCTGTGCGCCTACACCGACAGCGGCAGGAGCCACAGGACGGACATCGAACGCGCGCACGCTGTTGAACCAGCGGCCCTGATACTCATGGGCATCGATGTCGAACGACACCATAACCTCTTGTCCCACCTGTATGTTGAAACGCGCGAGGCGGTCGGCGCCAAACACGTCGAAAACCATTTTGCGAGGATATGCGTCATGTGTCTCCAAAACAAAACTTTGCGACTTCCACTCGCCACGTGCCGAAACACCAGACCTCTCAGGAAGAGCAACGATAATTTTTCCTTGTAAATCCATTTTGTGTATCTGTTTATATAAATAAATGTATATCTTACGAACCCCATAATCGGATAATCGATTGCGAAATTACTAAAATAGTTCTAAATTCAGAAACTTTTCCACTATTTTTTTTGCTCTCCCACTGCTTTTTTGTATTTTTGTACCTTAGAAAACTATAATTAATACCTATACAGCTATGAGATTTACCATATCAAGTTCTGTGCTCAACAGCCGTCTGCAGCTTTTGGCAAAAGTTATCAACAGCAAGAGCACGCTAAAAGTTCTCGACTGCTTTCTTTTCGAGTGCAGAAACCAGAGCGTACTGATAACCGCCTCTGACACCGAGAACACTTTCCAGACACAAATTCAGCTTGATACCCTTGAGGGCGAGGGCCGCTTTGCCGTGCCAAACAAGAATATGCTTGACGCATTGAAGGAACTGCCCGAACAGCCGCTGACACTCGAAATCGACACCGACAATTACTCAATCTCGATACTTTACCAAAACGGTGTCAGCAAATTCGCTATACAGTCGGCAGAGGACTATCCCGAAATCGAGAAAAGCACAGGTGAAAACACCACTCTGACCATGAAATCAGAGACACTGCTCGACTGCATATCGCGCTCGCTCTTCGCCACCGACACCAACGAGATCCGCCCCGTGATGAGCGGTATATATTTCGATATCGACAGCGAGAAAGTTGCAGTTGTAGCCACCGACGGACACAAGCTCGTACGCAACTTGAATTTCGGAATTGGCAGTGAGAGCGTGTCCTCGTTCATACTCCCGAAGAAACCGGCAAACCTGCTCCGCAACAGTTTGCCCAAAGACGACAGCGATGTCGTAATAAATTTCACACAGCGCAACGCAGAATTCATATTCGGCAGCATGACACTCACATGCCGCCTTATCGAGGGGCGCTATCCCAACTATAACGCCGTAATCCCGCAGACCAATCCTAACGAGCTCACAATAGACCGCAAATCGTTGTTGAGCGCCGTAAAACGCGTGTTGCCGTTTGCCAGCGCGAGCAGCCTGCTCATACGTTTGAGCATAGAGCAGGGCAAGGCCACAATATCATCTGAGGATATAGACTTTGCAGCAAGCGCAAAAGAATCACTGCTCTGCGAGTACAACGGTCAGAAAATGAGCATAGGCTTTGGCGGAAACTCTCTCGTTGAGATACTCAACGCCATCGACAGCGAGGAAGTCTGCATAAAACTCGCAGACCCGAGCCGTGCCGGTGTCGTGACACCTGTCACACAGCCGGAAAATCAGGAAATTCTGATGCTGGTTATGCCAATGCTTCTCAACGACTAATAAAAGGCCCCTGCCCTTCTGTTGCGGGCACCCCTAATTAGCAATACCCCACACCGGGGGGCAGGGGGGCTAAAAATAAACAAAATGAAATTGAACCTTACTAAGCCCCTGATTGTCTTCGATTTGGAGACAACGGGGCTTGATCTTGTAAACGACAAGATCATACAGATATCGTACATCAAAGTACATCCAGACGGCAAAGAGGACAGAGTCAATCTGCTGGTAAACCCGGAAATTCCAATCCCCGCATTTGTAAGCGACCTGACGGGCATCACAAACGGGGATGTCGCCAACGCCAAGACTTTCAAGCAGCTGGCTGCCGACCTTGAGAAAACATTCAAGGGCTGCGACTTTGCCGGATTCAACAGCAACCACTTCGACATACCGATGCTGGCAGAGGAGTTTCTGCGCGCGGGCATAGACTTCGACTTCAGCAAATGCAACCTCATCGACGCACAGAATATATTCCACAAAATGGAACGCCGGAACCTTGCCGCCGCCTACAAATTCTATTGCGGACGCAAAATGGAGGAAGACTTCACTGCCCACCGCGCCGACGAGGATACCGAGGCCACCTACAGGGTTTTGCAGGGAGAGCTCGACAAATACAATCCCGAGACTGCCGAAGAGCCAGACCGCGCTCTTCCTAACGATATGGCAGCACTGGCAGAGTTCTCAAAAATGAACAACAACGTGGATTTTGCAGGACGTATTGTATGGAAAGAAATGACCGATGCAAACAACAAAGTTCTGACCGGCAAAGACGGGAAGCCACGCATGCACGAGGTGTTCAACTTCGGAAAATACAAGGGCTGGGACGTGGCCGAGGTGTTACGCCGCGACCCTGGCTACTACAGCTGGATGCTCGGCGGCGATTTCACCAACAACACCAAGCAGGTGCTGACAAGAATACGCCTTCGCGAATTCAACAACCGCAAATAAAGGGGATGTAGGGCCGCTATGAATAGCGGCCGCAAGCAAAATTACCTTTGCCGATAGCGGCCGCTATACATAGCGGCCCTACAAACTCCCTTAAATACGAAACTAAAATAATGAGCATTAAACCATTTTCCATAAAAAAAGGCATCTGCGCCTTCGCTACGACGGCGATGATGCTCTTTTTCTTTCCGTTCGCTGCCCTATCTCAAGAACTGGAGGCTAAAATAAACATAAACCACAACCAGATACAGGGTACCGACGCAAGCGTTTTTGAAAACCTGCAGCAGACCCTTGAGCAGTTTGTCAACGACCGCCAATGGACAAACCTCAACTTCCAGAAAAACGAGCGCATACCATGCTCGTTCAACATAACCGTAACGAAATACGACAACAGCTCAAACGTCTTCACATGCAAGGCGCTGATACAAGCCACACGCCCCGTCTACAATTCTGCATACACTACAACAATATACAACAACACTGACAACGATTTCGTATTCGAGTTCGCACAATTCGACCAGCTCGAGTTCAACGAGGAAACACTCGACAACCAGCTTACGGCGCTCTTCGCCTACTACGCCTATCTCATCATAGGCATCAATCTCGACACATTTGCGCCGATGGGCGGAGAGGACGTGCTGCAACGATGCATGAACCTTACCAACAATGCGCAAAACCTGAATTTCCCAGGTTGGAAATCATTTGACAACGACCGTAACCGTTTTGCCATCATCAACGACTACCTCGACGGCGGCATGGCCCCATTCCGCCAGCTGCAATACGACTACTACCGCAAAGGACTCGACGAGATGGCTAACAACGCTGAGCGCGGACGTACCGAGGTGACGACAGCCATTGAGCAAGACCTGAAAAAATGCCATGAGGACAAGCCGCTCAGCAGACTTCCGCAGATATGGACAGACTACAAGCGCGACGAGCTTGCCAACATTTACAAAGGCAAGGGAACGCAAAAAGAAAAGGAATCTGTCTACGAAATCCTATTCTCGATAAATGCCTCGCAAAGCAATGCATGGAATAAAATAAAACAATAAAAAAAATGTTACAACAACTATATATCAGCAACTTCACCCTCATAGAAAAACTCGACATTCACTTCAACTCGGGCTTTTCCGTGATAACGGGTGAGACTGGTGCGGGAAAAAGCATCATTCTCGGTGCCATTTCGCTGCTGCTTGGTGGCAGAGCCGACTCACGCCTCGTAAAGACCGGAGCGGACAAGTGCATAGTAGAGGCCCACTTCAACATATCACGCTATGGCATGGAGCAGTTTTTCCATGACAACGACATCGACTACGACCCCGCCGACTGCATAATGCGGCGTGAGCTGCGAGCCAACGGCAAAAGCCGGGCATTCATAAACGATACCCCCGTATCGCTGACCATAGCCCGTGAGCTTGGCGAGCGACTCGTAGACGTGCATAGCCAGCACCAAAACCTGCTGTTGCAGAAAGACGATTTTCAGCTCGGAGTTGTCGATATCATTGCCGACAATGCAGAACTGCGCCGGCAGCAACTTGAGGCATTCTCGGCATACAGCACAACAAAAACAGCCATACGCAAACTTGAGGAGCAGATTGCAAACGACAAGGCTAACGAGGATTTTTTGCGGTACCAGGCAAAAGAGCTTCAGGATGCGAGACTGCAAGCCGACGAGCAGCAGCAACTGGAACAGGAAGCCGAGACACTCAGCCACGCCGAAGATATAAAAAGCGCACTCTTCGCCGCCGACGAGTCATTGGCTAATGAGGCTAACGGAGTGCTCACCAATTGCCGCATGGCTCTGTCACAGCTCAACAACATTGCCGACGTTTACCAACCCGTCCGTGAACTTTCCGAGCGAATCGACAGCACATACATCGAGCTTAAAGACATTTCGCACGAAATAAGCTCGCTTGCCGAAAACATCGATTTCGACCCTCAGCGCCTTTCGGCTGTCTCTGAGCGTCTCGACACAATTTACTCACTTCAGCAAAAACACCACGTCGACAACATCGGCGGCCTCATAGCGTTGCAGGAAAACATTCTCGGGCAACTGTCGCACATCGACAATGGCGACGATGAGATGGAGGCACTGAAAGAAAAAGCCGCCACACAACTCGACACCTGCATGAAGACGGCTCAGGCACTTACAAAATCACGCACCAAGGCGGCAAAAGAAATCGAGAAACAGATTACACAACGTCTGCTCAACCTCGGAATGCCAAACACACGGTTTGAGGTGCATATTGAGCAGAAGCCTCTTTCTGCCGACGGCGCAGACAAGCCAGCATTCTACTTCAGCGCCAACAAGAACACCCCTCTGCAACCTGTCTCTCAGGTTGCGTCGGGAGGTGAGATAGCCAGAGTTATGCTGTCGCTGAAAGCCATGATAAGCGGAGCCGTAAAACTGCCTACGATAATTTTTGACGAGATAGACACCGGCGTTAGCGGACGTGTGGCAGAGATGATGGCACACATAATGAAGGAAATGGGCGATGCCGACAGGCAAGTCATCAGCATCACGCATCTGCCGCAGATAGCGGCGCTCGGAACAACACACTACAAGGTTGAGAAGAGCGACAACGCAGAGGGAACAACAAGCACAATGCGCCAGCTCACGCAAGATGAGCGAATTAGAGAGATTGCACAGATGCTAAGCGGAAGCAACATCAGCGATGCCGCAATGGAAAATGCAAAAACACTTATAAACGGAAATAAAAAATGAACTATAAAACAATACTATGCGCACTTCTATTATGTGCGTCAACAACAGCCTTTGCACAGCCGGCAGCGGTAAAAAAAGTGGCGCAAAGCGTGTTCACACTCACAACATTCAACAAATCGGGCGACATCGTAGGCTCTACCAAAGGTGTTTTCTTAGCCAATGGTGAGGCCATGGCCATGTGGCACCCGTTCGTGGGAGCCGACAGTGCAGTAGTCATCGACAGTAAAGGCATAAGCCACCAAGTAGACGCACTTTTTGGCGCCAACGACATCTACGACATCTGCAAATTCCGTGTTAAGGGCAAAACCACTCCTGCTATTACGGCGGCTAAGCCAACTACTGCACCAGGCAAATTGTGGGTTGTTGACTACAGCATAAAAAAGCCATCCGCCAAAGAAGTCACAATAGCCTCTACCGAGACTTTCATGGACTCTTGCTCATACTATATTTTCAACGACAACGATGTATCAGGAACTGACCTCGGCTGTCCTCTCGTCAACAACTTGGGACAGGTAGTAGGCATAATGCAACGCCCACAGAGCGGCGGTCGCGCATACTCAGCCGACTCACGAATTACAAACACATTCCAGCTGACGGGTCTTACCTTAAACAACAGCACTTTGCGGAAATGCGGCATACGGACGGCTTTGCCAAAATCGCAAAACGACGCCCTTGTCACCCTTATGTTCGCTGCCCAGCGCAACGACTCCGCCATCTATACCGGTTACATCGACGAGTTCATCGCCGCTTTCCCGCAACTGCCCGACGGCTACACAGCAAAGGCCCAGCAGGAAATGGCTGGAGGAAAATATGCGGAGGCTGCACGAAACATGGAAGCAGCCATAAAAAATGCAGAGCGCAAGGACGAGGCACACTCTAATTATGCAAAACTCATATACCAGAAAGAGGTTTACCATGCCGACAAGCCTTTTAAGGACTGGAGTCTCGACAAAGCTCTCGAGGAGGCACAGACAGCCTACACTATAAATCCACAGCCAGCCTACCGCCACCAGCAGGCGCAAATTTTATATTCAAAAGGCAACTACAAGCAGGCGTACGACATTTTTATATCTCTGGCAAACACCACAATGCGCAGTGGTGAGATATTCTTCGAGGCAGCTCAATGCCAGCGACAGCTGAAAGCATCTGCCGACACCATTATCTCGCTGCTCGACAGTGCCGTAACTGTACAGGGAAACGACAGAAGTGCCGCTCCATACATACTTGAGCGCGGGCTTACTTACGACCAGGCTGGAGAACTCCGCAACGCCTTCATCGACTACTGCACCTACGACTCACTCTTAGCAGGCAGAGCCACACACAACTTCTACTACATAAAATATCAGTGTGAGAACAAAATGCGCCTATACCAGCAGGCACTCCAAGACATAGCCCACGCCATTGTCCTAAACCGCAACGAGCCTACATACTATGCGGAACTGGCAAGCCTGCAACTGAAAGTAGGACAGAACGACAAAGCTATAGAGACCACCAACCTTGCACTGAAGCTCATCGACACCTATCCCGACATCTACATAATCCGAGGTGTGGCATTTGGCGAGTTGGGAGAAAAAGAAAAAGCCCGCGAGGCGTTGCTCAAAGCCAAGGAACTTGGTGACGAGAGAGCAGACCAGCTTATGGAAAAATATAAATAAATTTCTGGAAAGCATTGTGCGGCCGCTACAAGTAGCGGCCGCAGGCACTTGAGAAAAGACTTGTGGGAAACATCCCACCCAAAAGCCCTTACGTCTGCTTTACAGGGCTATTCTCGCATCTACAAATGAAGGAGATACTATTCTTGATCCTTTTGCAGGAAGTTCTACTGCAGGTATAGCCGCCAATCTCTTAGGAAGGAGATTTGTAGGTTGTGAATACCTCCTCTGCGAGTACCCACTAGAGAATGCTCGCTGTGAATGGAACGTTTTCGTTAAGCCAAATAGCAGAGTGGAGTTTACTTCAACTATGCCATGGCGAGAAAGGCGGGATAAAATCAAAGAAGTATGAGAAGCGGAAGAACTTGTTCCGGTCAATACATAATGGAACGGGATGTGAATCTATGAGGCAGAAAACGAAGTATTCAAGCCGATTTTTTATTGAGAATTGATAAGAAAAAACAAGCGAGAACTCTTGCCGTTTGAATAAAATGTATAATTTTGCGTACAAAGTCACCCATAAAATGTGTGACCTAGCAACAAAAGTCGGGTACAGAACGTGCAGCTTTGCGTAAAAACTCGGTATTAAAACGTGCAAGAATATGTATATAAGGAAATTGGGAGGTAATCAAGTGATAGAACTCTTTTGTGAGCATACAATATAAGAATTACGCCCAATGCTACGCCCCAATACGCCCCTTTAAGGTCGAAATTGCGGATAAAAATAACTTGGTACGATTTATTTTTTTACCACCACTAAAACAGATAAAGAGCAAGGAGATTGTCGGTTAGTCCGTCACCTCCTTACTCTTTACTCTCTACATCATTCTAATTGCGGCCGCTACACGTAGCGGCCCTACAATGCTTCGCAGTATCTGTCAAATACTTACTTTCTGTTCTTTATCTTCTCCACGTAGGCGTCGATTACTGCTATGGCTGTGATATTTACAATATCGCGGACCGAGCTCTCGGAGTCTGTGAAGTGGATAGGCTTATTAAGCCCCATCTGGACAGGACCTATAATCTCAACATCGTTAGACAGCATCTGCAGCAGCTTGTATGCCGACCTTGCACTTGTGAGATTAGGGAACACAAGAGTATTACACTCCTTGCCTGCCAACTTAGAGAACGGATAAGTGCTGTCTCTAAGCTCACGGTTGAGGGCATAGCCAATCTGCATCTCGCCGTCTATACACAAGTCAGGCATTTCACTGTGCAGGCGTGTGACGGCATTCTTTACCTTCTGTGAGCCAGGAGCTGTATCCGAGCCGAAATTAGAGTAGCTTATCATTGCTATATTCGGCTTCTCGTTGAAGAAAGAGACTGTGTGGGCAGCCATCTTTGCGATGTCAACAAGGTCGTCGGTGTCAGGGTCGCCGTTGACGAGAGTGTCGGCAAGATAAAGTATACCTTTCGGACTGTTTATGATGTGCATGGTGCCGAATGTAGAGTTTTCCTCTCTGATGCCAATCACCTCTTTTGCAACTTTTATAGTATTTGAGTATTTTGTGTAAAGACCTGTAATGAATGCGTCGGCATCGCCAGTCTCCACCATCATCATACCGAAGTAGTTACGCTCATACATCTTGTCGTAAGCCTCCTGGAAAGTATACCCGTCGCGCGCACGTTTCTCTGCAAGATGCTTTGCGTATGTGGCGCGCCGTCCCTGCTCCTGGTCGGCACGCATGTCGATAAGCTCAATACCCGTGAGGTCAAGTTTCAGGCGTGCGGCCATACGGCTCATACGGTCGGGATTTCCAAGCAGTATAGGCTGGCAAATTCCCTCAGTCTTTGCCTGAACAGCAGCCTTCATCATTGTGTTGTGCTCACCTTCGGCAAACACCACACGCTGCGGATGCTCGGCTGCAGTAGCGTGGATATACCGTGTGAACTTTGTCTCCTGTCCGAGCAGCTGTCTGAGATTCTGCTTGTAAGCCTCCCAGTCGGTTATGCAGGTTCTGGCAACTCCACTGTCTATAGCAGCCTTTGCCACAGCAGCGCTCACCTCTGTGATAAGCCTCGGGTCTACAGGCTTTGGAATGAAATAGCGTGGGCCGAACGTAAGGTCGTTGACATGATAAACATCGTTTACCACATCAGGGACAGGCTGTTTTGCAAGGTCTGCAATGGCATGTACGGCAGCCAGCTTCATCTCCTCGTTTATGCAACGGGCATGAACATCGAGCGCTCCACGGAAAATATACGGGAAACCGATAACGTTGTTTATCTGGTTTGGATAGTCAGAGCGTCCTGTCGACATAAGCACATCAGGCCGGCTTGCCATCGCATCCTCATAACTAATCTCAGGCACAGGATTGGCGAGAGCAAAAACAATAGGATTCGGAGCCATAGAGCGCACCATGTCCTGTGTGAGCACATTGCCTTTTGAAAGACCTACGAACACGTCCGCCCCTTTCAAGGCATCTTCGAGAGTGTGTACATCGCGGCGGCCGGTGGCAAACATAGCTTTCTGCGGAGTAAGGCTCTCACGGTCAGAGGTAATCACACCCTTAGAGTCGAGCATGACGATATTCTCAACCTTTGCGCCTATTGCCACATACAGCTTTGTACAAGATATGGCGGCAGCGCCTGCGCCATTTACAACGATGCGCACTTTGCTGATATCCTTGCCAGCCACCTCAAGAGCATTCTTAAGTCCGGCAGCCGAGATAATGGCTGTGCCATGCTGGTCATCGTGCATAACAGGGATATCGAGAGTCTTTTTCAGACGCTCCTCTATATAAAAACACTCAGGAGCCTTGATGTCCTCCAGGTTTATACCGCCAAATGTAGGCGCTATCCTCTCTACAGCCTCACAGAATTTCTCAGGGTCTTTCTCTGCTACCTCTATATCGAACACATCGATACCGCCATAGATTTTGAACAGCAGTCCTTTTCCCTCCATCACGGGCTTTCCGCTCATGGCGCCAATGTCGCCAAGTCCGAGAACGGCTGTACCGTTGGATATCACGGCAACAAGGTTTCCCTTGTCGGTGTACTTGTAAACGTCATCGGGATTATCCTGTATTGCGAGACACGGATAAGCCACACCTGGCGAATAAGCCAAACTAAGGTCAGTTTGGGTTCTATAAGGCTTTGTCGGCTTTACCTCAATCTTTCCCGGGCGCCCGGCTCTGTGATATTCAAGCGCCGCCTCTTTTGTAATCTTTACCATTTGTGTTATGTTATGTTTACAACCTATTGTTGTTGTCTGTTTACTAAAACTTTCTGCAAAGATAATACAAACGGGCGGAAAAACAAAACAAAAATGAAGTTTTGTTTTTCATTCCCGGGAGCAGTTTATCTTATACGAGAAAAAACTTTAGTAATATGATTGAGTTTTATATATTTTTTGTAACTTTGCAAAAAAGAAACGGGAAAATGAACAAATCCACCTCACCACAATCATACCGGCAGGAACTCAAGTCACGCATTCTCGATGTGGCGATGAGCGAATTTTGGAGCAAGGGAGTAAAAGCAGTAAAGATGGACGACATAGCCAGCCTGCTCACCATTTCCAAACGCACACTCTATGAAATATACGAGAACAAGGAAGTGCTGCTTCTCGAAGTATTGCAGCTTTCAAGAGAGCAAAAGCATGAGCACATGACAAAGTTTGCAGAGAGTACAGGAAACAACGTCATGGATATAATTTTTGAGCTATACAATATGCACGCTGAGGCATGCAAGAAAATAAATCCATGTTTCTATGATGAGCTGAAGAAATATCCCAAGGTTACGGAATATCTTATGAAAGCAGGCGACAAAGACGAGGAGTTTGCGCAGGCCTACTTCCAGCGTGGCATAGACCAAGGCTATTTCCGCCCGGAGCTCGACTACAAAGCCATCTCACGCATGATGCGCCTTTGCGTAAAAAACGCCATTGACGGGAAAGACCGCTACCCTATCGACAACGATTTCGTTTTCCTCAATATCATCTTCGTCTTTTTCCGGGGCTTCTGCACAATGAGGGGGATTGAGGAGATGAGAAAGAAGAAAGACGATATTGTATAAGTAATATTTTATAACCGAGTTCTATAAATCAAAGTTTGGTTTACATAAATACAAGCTTGAGTCACATAAATCAAAGTTTGATTTATACGACTCAAGATTTGATTTATAAAACATAGCAGGCTAACATAAAAAAATAGCGCACATGCTGAGTCCATTTAAAACAATTGAGACTTGCATGTGCGCTATCTGTTTGATTAAATTGCAACAATGACACCTTTAAGGTTTAATTCTTAAACGAGTGGATTGGAGCCGGGATACGTCCTGTACGGTTTACAAAAGCCTCGCAGCTAAAACCATTGACCGGCATTACGGGAGCATAGCCGAGCAAACCGCCAAACTCCACAACATCTCCAACCTTCTTGCCGACAACAGGGATAATTCTCACGGCTGTTGTTTTCTGATTAACCATACCAATGGCTGCCTCGTCTGCAATGATGCCACTGATAGTAGTGGCAGGAGTGTCGCCTGGAATGGCTATCATGTCGAGCCCAACAGAGCACACACATGTCATAGCCTCGAGTTTCTCTAACGTCAGCGCACCGGCCTGAACAGCCTCTATCATACCCTGATCTTCACTAACGGGGATGAAAGCGCCACTAAGTCCGCCGACATAGCTGCTTGCCATCACACCGCCTTTCTTCACCTGATCGTTGAGCAGAGCCAAGGCTGCGGTTGTTCCTGGAGCACCTGGATGCTCAAGGCCAATCTCGCAAAGAATGTCGGCAACAGAATCGCCAACGGCAGGAGTTGGCGCAAGGCTGAGGTCGATAATTCCAAATGGCACCCCAAGGCGCCGGCTTGCCTCCTGAGCAACATACTGTCCGACGCGTGTAATCTTGAACGCCGTGCGCTTAATGGTCTCGCAAAGCACCTCGAAGCTTGCGTCACGAATGCCTTTCAACACATGGTGGACGACACCGGGACCGCTCACTCCGACATTGACGATAACATCGTCTTCGCTGACACCATGGAAGGCACCTGCCATAAACGGGTTGTCGTCGGGAGCATTGCACAATACAACGAGCTTTCCGCATCCAAGCGAGTCGTTTTCCTTGGTGGCCTCGGCAGTCTGCTTGACAACTTCTCCGAGAAGGCGTACGGCATCCATGTTGATACCGGTCTTTGTGCTGCCCACATTAACACTGCTGCAAACGACATCGGTGACAGCCATTGCCTCGGGAATGGAGCGGATGAGCAACTCGTCGGAACGGGTCATGCCTTTGCTTACTATGGCGCTGTAGCCACCGAGGAAATTCACGCCCACAACCTTAGCAGCCTCGTCGAGTGTGCGGGCAATGCGCACATAGTCGGCTGTGGTATGGCAGCATGAGCCGCCGACAAGACTAATAGGAGTGATAGATATTCGTTTGTTAACGATAGGAATGCCTATCTCCCGGCTTATCTCCTCGCCTACTTTGACAAGGTTGGCTGCCTTCCGGGTAATCTTATCGTATATTTTACGGCAACATACATCGGTGTCGCTGTCGGCACATTCAAGCAAGTTTATACCCATGGTGATGGTTCTCACATCAAGAGTTTCCTCCTGCACCATCTTGTTGGTTTCAAGAACTTCAAATAGATTTATCATATTCTATATAGTTGACAAGTTAACGAGTTGTTACTCAAGTTGACAAGTTGACGCGTAAACAAGTTGGCGAGTAAACAAATCGTTAGTCTGGGTATTAACTTGTCTACTCGTTTACTTGTCTACTCGTCAACTACACCCGATGCATTTTTTCAAAAATCTCCTCACGCTGGCATTTCACCTGCACGCCAAGCTCGTGTCCTACGGTATCAAGCTCTGTACTGAGGTCGGCAAACGGTTTTGTGCAGTTGGAAATGTCGGCTATCATCATCATATTGAAGAAGCCCTGAACTATTGTCTGCGATATATCGAGTATGTTGATACCGTCGTCAGCCAAACATGTACAAACCTTGGCAATAATGCCTGCGGTGTCTTTTCCTACTACTGTGATAATTACTTTTTCCACTTTTATTAGTTATTAATTATTAGTTATTAGTCATTAATTATTAGTACATAACTACATAAGGGGGCATGCCTACAATAATTACAACTAATAATTCAACAGCTGTTCCATAAGAACAGGAATATATGCCCTCTCCCAGTCTGCGACATGAAGCCGGGTGGCGTCATATTGCAATATGTCGATGTCTATGACTACCCTGCCCTGCTCACGTTGCCGATGGCTGTCGCCAAGCATAGACTCCAACTGCTTCGTTTTCTCCACAACTTCCTCAAGTGTGGACGATGTGTGAGCCCTACACAAGCAATTGAGAAACCACGGGCCATCCATGCCTATTGGTGCCGTGGGAAGATTGCTTGTGAGCACGGCATCGGGCAAAAGCCGGTGCAGATGCTCACGGGCACAGGCCATATTCTTATCCGCCTCATAATTGGAGCCCAAGGATATTATTACGGTATGGACACCGGTCATTTCTGTTTCCATAAGTTCACTATCTTAGCCCGTAAAGCAAAGGAGTTGAGCAACGTAACCACCACAAGCAGCACGAGTCCGCACGACAACGACGGCAACAGACTGCCATCGGGAATGTCGGGGAACAAAGCCACGAGGATATCCATATATTGTGAGCGGACAAGACACAACAGGCAGACCGCAAACACAAGAACGCCGATGTTGAGCAACAGGGTAAGCAGCTGATACGGACGCGCCACGCTCTGCGGACTATAGCCTATAAGCAACAGGCTCTGCAGTTTATCTGTGTTTTTCTGAACCAGCAGATATATGCTGAGCATCAGAATGTAAAAGCTGAGCAACGTGATTACAATTCCCACTGCCATTACCATTGTTACGACAAGCCGCAGAAACCATGTGGTTTTCTCTGCCTGCAAGTTGTCGTCGTAGGTCTCATAGCCGTGGCTTTCTATGTATTTGGCTACGGCATCGTCGGCTGTAGTCGCAACCTCCAAGATTATGCGCGAAGGCTGTGTATGGCTATCTGGCGCATATCGGGCATTGCTCCACTCTATAAACGACTGCGGAACAAGAATAGTGTTCAAACGATTAGAGAAACCTATCACACGTCCCTTGAATTGTCCGCTGTTGCCGTTGCCGTGAATGAGAAGCGTAATGTCTATCATGCCGACGAGTCCCTCTGACAATTTTGGCAACGACTTACCCTTGGCAAAACCAAAATTATACATTGCTATGTAAGAGCGGGGCAATATGATGGGCACCACAGTCTGCCCCTCAGCATATTTCCAATTGCTAAGGTCTGTATCGACAAAAGCGTCAGGAACGCTCTCGAAGGTTATGTCCGAGTTAAGAGTCTCGCTTCCGGCAATGCTCATACGTGCCTCAACTTTATATTCTGCCGATGTGAACACACCGACAGTCTTTGCAAACGGCTGAGATGAAATCTCATCCACCTCTGTGGCAGAGAAGCCATTAGCAGCAGAAGAAAAGGCACCAGCGGCACCCGACCTCTTACCAATAATAAGATAGCTGTTCTTCAAAAAACTGTCTGGAGCCGTGAACACAGGATTTACATCGCTATAGAACTGACAGGCAAGCATTACGATGAACATGCCGAAAAGGTTGGCGAGGAAGAAACCAGCCAACTGCCCTACGCTGATATGCTGCCGCAATAGTCTCCAAATCATAATTTAAGCCTCCTGTCGTATTCCAGATCTATATGTCTGCCTATACTCGTAACGATTACTCCAGCTCCCTGCCGCCGCGCCTCCTGCATCATAATCTGTCCCATTACGGCAGAGTTGTGGTCGTCGAGATGGCTTACAGGCTCATCGGCAACAATGAAGTCGAACGGCTGAACAAGAGCGCGCATCATGCCGACACGCTGCTGTTGTCCTATCGACATCAAGCCTACAGGCACAGACTTTTTGTCGGCTATGCCCATGGCATCAAACCATTGAAATATCTCAGCCTCACTCTTGAAATCCGTTATGCGGTTCTTTATAAGAACATTCTCCATTGCCGTAAGTTCTGGAAACAGACGAAGCTCCTGGAAAAGCATGCTGACATGAGAACGGCGGACTGATACCCAGTCGGCGACACGATAGGTCATGGTATCGGTATTGTCGAAAAGAAGAGTTCCTGAGTAATCGCGGCGGTAGCCGATAAGATAGCTGCAAAAGGTGCTTTTGCCACGCCCGCTCGACGCCTCAATCAAGTATGTTTTCCCTTTCGTGAATGTTGCCTCTTTCTGCCACACATCGGAGTGTATGCCGTCAGCATGCGGCTGAAATACACGAGGCAACACACCGTTCAGTGTTATAGTTTCCATATTTACTTATTTCATTGTGAACACAATGGCACTGATATTGCCCGTAAGAGGCCGAAGCATAGAAGCCACAGCTTTTGAGTTGCCGCCATCAAGGGCTGCGATGTTAACTATCAACGCCAGACGGGAACCTCTTATGACCTCCGTCTGTTGCTGTGATATCGGATTAGCGGCAGGCATAACAGACTGCTCTGCCTCTGTAGTGCTGCTTCCGCTAAAAAACTGCTTATCATCCGTTACACCAAAGCAAAACGAAGTGCTGCCTCCTGAATAGATATATGCGTTTGGTTTCCAGTCGGTGAGCTTTCCGCCTTCAGGCACACTCTGTTTCCAATAGCCGACATCGGCAAGCCAATCAGTATGGGCAAGCTCTGCGGCTATCGACATGCTGATTTTTCCCTCAACGTATGACGGAGTTACAACAGCCATCTCGCCATCTATGCTCTTTATGATGTTGTCCATATCTATTGCGGCGTTTATTCCGGCAAGCATAGCCTGCAACATAGGGTTGCCGCGCATTACATTGATGAATTTTGAGCCATCGACATTGAGGAACATTCCACTTGCGGCATCGGCTGACATAGAGCCGAGATAACGGCCTTTGACCGGACGATATATTTTGCGTGACTCTTTCAAAGCCTCGTCAATACGCTTGTTGAAAGAAAATGTTGTGCCGTCAATGTACATAACGCCCTTGGAGATATTTATGGCAGCAGAGACTATCACTTGTGAGGGGTCGGCATCTTTCGGCGCTCCAAGCGTGAACGGCATGACAAGCTGCCGCGGCAATGCCGCGGCCTGGGCAATCATTGCCATTGGCGCATTGACAGTATCAAGACAGGCAAACATAGAAGTGCCAGTAATGCCCTGCCCTTCTTCCTGCGACAAATAGCGTGCCATACGGTTCTGCATGACTGCCACGTCAGACACAGGCACGGGTCCCATAACAAGCAGCGCATCGTCGGAGAAGCCGGCAAGCCATGAGCCTGCAACTACAGCAAACCTGTAGCCTCGCTTTTCCTCTATCTTGCATCCAATTTTCTCTAATGTAGACGACAAGCGTGAGGCATCATCTACTGCAGCACAAATGCCCAAGTTGCCGTCTGTTGTCTCAAACAGATATATTTTTCTGCCCACGTCTATGCCCGTTTTGCCAAGGTCGGTAGCCTTCAGTAATGTTTTCAATACCAAGCCGTTTTGAACCCCCGTAGCCTTTGCCGCATCTATAGAGACTATTGCCGACGACTGAGCAGGTATGGCATCTACATAGCCGCTATCAGAACAAGAAGAAAACAATACGAGCAGCAACGAGACTACAATGCCTATTGAATAATATTGAGACAATCTTTTCATGTGCAATATCTGTTATTCTGTTCTCTTTACTAAATTTGCCATTGCCACAGCCATCAGTGCGGCAGTCTCTGTGCGAAGACGGCTATTGCCAAGCGAAACAGACTGGTAGCCGTTGGCCATGGCAAGCCTTACCTCGTCTATTGAGAAATCGCCCTCTGGACCAATGAGCACTGTTACATCATCGTCAAGAGGCTGTTGCTGAAGCACATTGAAAAAGTCTGTACGCTCCACTTCATTGTAGCAGTGGGCTATAAACTTATTGCCACTACGAGGCTGCGAGACAAATTCCTTAAACGGTGCGAGCTGGTTTACAACAGGTTTCCAAGGCTTGCGGCTCTGCTTGACTGCCGAGACAACAATCTTGTCGAGCCTGACGGTACGCATGTTTTTACGCTCCGAGAACTTGCAGTTCAGGAATCTCCGCCTGGCAATGTTTTCCTGTTAAACCTACTCCGCAAGACACTCCACACGCTCCATCATCTTCGTAGGTGCCAACGCCAGGTGAATGTTGCCATGCCATGTTTTCTGCTGAGGCAGGGTTTCCTTAATCTCGTACATGCAATGTTTGGTTGCGGCAATTGTTACCTCGGCGCGATAGAAACTCCCATCGCCGTCCATAAGAAACATCTCGTCGCCACTTTGCAGCCTCAACACTCTAAGAGCGTGCATAGCCTCATCCTGTGGCAGCTCTGTTTGCGACGCAGCGTCGGGGACATAAAAATATCTTGCTTCTTTCATTTCATTATACGTTCTTTGGACGGAACACCAATGCGAAAACCACACCTACGATGAATGCGTATGCGGCAAAGATATACCAACATGCCTGCCATGAGGTGACGCCATCAACGGTGTACATATTTACTACCTGCTGAGCGCAAAGCGTGCCGACAGTGGCACCGATACCGTTGGTCATAAGCATGAAAAGCCCCTGTGCGCTTGAACGTAGTTTAGGATCTGTGGACTTGTCTACAAACAATGAGCCAGATATATTGAAGAAATCGAAAGCTACACCGTAGACTATCATTGACAAAACAAACATCCATACTCCACTGCCGGGATTACCTGCGCCGAACAAGCCAAAACGCAATACCCATGCAAACATTGCGATAAGCATAACGTTCTTGATGCCAAAACGCTTCATACAGAACGGTATGAGCAATATGCAGAGCGTCTCGCTCATCTGAGAAAGTGAGATAAGAATATTTGCATGCAGAACACCGAATGTATCTGCATATTCGGGTATGCTCCCGAAACTCGTTATGAACGGGTTGGCAAAACCGTTGGTAATCTGAAGGCTAACGCCAAGAAGCATTGAGAAGATGAAGAATATCGCCATCTTTTTCTGCTTGAAAAGCGCAAAAGCACGAAGTCCGAAAGCATCTACAAGGCTCTTTTTCTCTTCATCATGAGACACAGGACATGCGGTTAGGGTAAAGGAATAAAGAAAAAGCAGAATACTGACAGCACCAGAAGTCACGAACTGGCTCTCGTTAGGCTGAAAGCCCATAAGGTCAACAAACCACATTGTGCAGATGAAACCTACAGTACCAAAAACCCTGATAGGCGGAAAATCGCGGACTGTATCAAGACCTGCTTTTATCAAAGCCGTATATGCGACTGAATTTGACAATGCCAGCGTTGGCATATAGAAGGCCACGCTCATTGAATAAAGAGTGAAAAGCGTAGAGAAAGCAATATCGGAACCTGCAGTATTGGCATAATAAGCCGCTCCGAACATGAACAGGCCAGCCACAAGATGGCACAAGCCAAGCAGACGCTGTGCCGGCACCCAACGGTCGGCAACAATGCCCATTATAGTAGGCATAAAGATAGAGACTACACCCTGCATAGCGTAGAACCAGCCTATATGCTGTGCCATGCCAAGATTTACGAGATAGGTACCCATCGAAGTAAGGTAGGCGCCCCATACGGCGAACTCCAAGAAGTTCATGAAAGCCAAACGGTATTTCAGCATCATAATGTCTAAGTAATTTTTTACTATGCAAAGATAGTCTAAATGAATGGAATAACAAAACAAAAATGAAATTTTGTGTTACATTTCCGAGGCTTATTTTTGCCAGTCATATTGTCTGCCAGTCCATACTAACTTACGTCTGACAAGCAATGCCTCAACCTTTCCGCGCTCATCTACAGGCAACATAGGCAATGACAATACCAATTCCAAATCAGGAGACTCTACTGATGATGATGCGGAAACAAGCGGCACAACTATCTGTGAGCACAATTGAGAATACAACTCAGCCGACATTGTGTCGGGGCGGCATATCAGGCTGTCCGCGACATCACTCAACTTTGCAAAAGGCAGGTATAGGGAAGCTTCAAGACACTGCCACTCGGGAGTATAGAAGTTTATAGTGCTTTCTGCCTCGGGAGCCTTAAACGTTGCCAGCAAGCAAATAAGTGTATCGCCATCAGCAGTTGGCAAAAGGCGCACAGACAGCTCGCTTGACTTACCCATTGTGATATGAAGGTAGCTGGAAGTTATAGTGTCCATAACACTTGTTGAGCCAAACCGGTTGTTTACCTCTGCCTTAACATTGTAATCAACAAGGTCGAGCATTTCCAAACGGCGTACCTTATCAAGGGCAAGAACAACAGAGTCTGGTACCGTCTTCCATATACTCTTTATATCATGTGCGGCAACAGGCATAACCAACACTGCGCACATTAGCGATATTACATTATGTTTCAACGACATATCTTATACATATTATTGTTTCAGTTTACATTAAAAGGTCCATATCTGAGTTGAGTAGACCACCCACCTTTATATGGCGACACGAATATGGTGAACAAATGACCGAAGTCCATAGGCGACTTACCGCCCTTATAGAAAAAAGTACGTCTGTCCTCATAGTCCTTAGTGATGGCATGTTGCCTTCTCATTGTTCCGGCAAGTTCTGAAACATGTTTCAAAGCAGCCACCTTAGATGCCTGTTTACAATAAAAGCGAGCCTCAGACAGCACGCCATTGATGAACATAAAGCGAGCCTCGTTCCACACCATACCGGCATATTTTACATCTGTATATCTTATCTCGTTTGCATCCACAGTTTTTGGCTGTTTGCCAAACTCCTTATCTATCATCTTAACAGCCACATCAAAATGTGTTCCGAAAAAACCGGCATCCAGTATGTCTGCTTCCGCAACCATCGATACCGACAGAAAAATCATAAAAATCAGTTTTTTCATTATCTATATTACAGCATGTTTTTCTATTATGTTATCAATAAATCAGTTGACGAACTGCAAAATTAATCAATATATATTAAACGGCAAAAAAAATTCCGACTTTTGACAGCCATTCTGCTATTTAGCTATTCATATTTAAATTACCAATAACACAATGACACCCGTACATCAAGCGTTAAATAGAAATCCACACTTGTTTTCTTGAAATAGTTGAGCCATCCGCCCCAAGGTCTGTGCAAACGGCGCATGCAATACTGCATGCGCCGTCGGGAATATATCACAGCGGAATTAATTCCGCCAACAGGTAAGAGGTTAAAAAAATTAATTGGAGTTGCAAAAATAAGGATTGAAGTTTAAATATTCTGTGGAAATCTTGTTGGGACAAGGCAAAGAAATGCAGCCGCTTGCGATGGGCTATGCAACCGCTTGCATTTGCCGTCGCAAGCGGTTGCAATAGCAAATAAGCCACTCTTCATTGTTTTCAATGATGAAAGAACTGTAATTTATAAAAATACAGAAATTACAAGAATAAGAACAGGATGAAGGCACTATTCTAACTCTAACGGCAAAAATATGATGAATAAATTTAGGGTATTCAAGTTTATGAAACTACGAAAACCCTAACTTTATTCATCATATAATGATTATCCCTGAGAAATAACGCTCAAAAGAATAAGCCGTATTACAATTCTTATTCTTCAGCAGCCTTCTTTGTGGTCTTCTTTGCGGCGGGTTTCTTAGCCGCAGCCTTCTTTGCTGGTGCCGGAACCTCGCCATACTTAGCACGAAGCTTAGCCTCTTCCTTCTCCATCTTCTCGACTTTTGCCTGAAGACGGACGATTTCCTTCTCTTTCATCTCAATCTCATCGCCCTGATTCTTGATAGTTGTCAGGAGAGAGTCGAGCTGCTCGTTGTCGATATCTTCCGGATACAGATTGCGTACACGGGGGATGAAGTCGCCAAGAATATTCATATAGTTGGTGAATGCGTCGACCGGAGAGCTGTAGATGCCGCGGTCAAGACCAACATTTGAAGGTTTAGTTGTCATAAACCTGAAGTTGTTGCTTGCCTGCAGGTAGTCCCAGTCCTGATTGATACGCGCATCGTTGGCAATGCGGACACGGTCTGCAATGCTATAGAGCTTCTCGAAAGCCTCACGCTGCATAGGGTTACCGAGCCAGCAGCTAACGTCACGCTCCTCGTCAACCCATGAGAGTGTATCAGGAACATCGAGTGAGCCGACACTTGGTGTAGCCTTGAATATCTCGGTAGGAGTAGCAAAAGCTATACCTTTCTGCTTGGCACATGCAGGCAAAGCTCTGAGGAATTCGAGGATGTTGCTTGACAAAGGCTGCGCAATACCAAGAGCGGAAAGCTCCATGAAGATATTGATATTCTGTTCCTCTGCAGGAAGTGAGGCAATATTATTGATGTAATTGTCAGCAAAAAGAGGATATCCTTCCCACTCTGTATTGTTGAAACGTAGACTGATATCATCGCTCAAGTTAACGTCTCTGAGCAGGAGCTTCAAATTTGGAGCCAATGGGCAGTGATATACATAGTGAGGTGACTTCCAGCCCAAAACGTGCTTTGCGCCCTCTGTAAGCATTCCGAGGAAGCCCATCTGTGCAGCCTGCAGACCGATGTCGTCGCTGTAGATGAGAGAAGAGTTGCGCAAAACGGTTGGCTCTTTGCCGAAGTATTCCTTCATCTTCTTGCACTGCTTCTTTACATCGGCAGCAAACGACTCCTCATTCTTAAGAGAAGAAAGTCCGTGAGAATAAGGCTCGGCAAGGAACTCAACGCAACCTGTGGCGTTAAGCTCCTGCAATTTCTCCAGCACCTGTGGAGCATGCATTTCGAGCTGTTCGATACCGACACCTGAAAGCGAGAACGCTACTTTGAAGAAGCCCTCATTTTCCTTAACCATCTGAAGAAGAGTGTTAAGGGCAGGCATATACGAGCATTCAGCAATGTGGTTGATGCTGCGCTCATTCTCATAGTCGTCATAATAATAATGGTCTGTACCGATATCAAAGAAGCGGTAACGTTTGAGATGTATTATCTGGTGTATCTCAAAATATAGGCATATTGTTTTCATATAGTTAAAGCCCCCTCTTGTCTCCTTGACTGGAGATGACCTTACGGGGCAAGGGTCAGAATTTTCAATTTGTTTATTTGTATAATAAATCAGCTGCCTCATTCTCTCCCCACAGGGAGAGTCAGAGAGAAGGAACTTACCAGCCGAGAGTTCTCGTATATAGCTCTTTAATCCATGCGCCAACCTTTTCCCATGTAATCTGGTCTACCTCACGCTTTCCCTCAACCTGCAGATAGTTGAACAGGCTGTCGTTCATACAGATAGAGTAGATAGCATCCGCCAATGCGTGAATATCCCAGTAGTCGACCTTTATACAGTTGTTGAGGATTTCTGCGCATCCGCTTTGCTTAGAGATTATGGAAGGTGTGCCACACTGCATAGCCTCGAGCGGAGATATACCGAAAGGCTCGCTGACAGAAGGCATAACGTAGACATCAGAGTCCTTAAGGCATTCGTAAACCTGCTTTCCACGCATAAAGCCCGGGAAGTGGAATCTGTCTGCTATGCCTCTCTCGGCCGCAAGGTAAATCATCTGGTCCATCATATCACCAGAGCCAGCCATACAGAAACGCACGTTGCGTGTACGGTGAAGCACCATATTGGCAGCCTCAACGAAATATTCCGGTCCCTTCGGCAGAGGGAGACGTCCGAGAAATGTCACAACCTTTTCCTTTCCAGTATGGTCCGGACGTGGAATATCCTGAAGCTCCTGACGCAACGGATATACGGCATTGTGTACGGTGAAGCACTTGCGTGGGTCCTGATGATATTGGTTAATAACAGTCTGACGTGTCAATTCTGACACACACATTATGCAGTCAGCATTGTCCATACCGTTTTTCTCGATGCCGTAAACTGTAGGGTTAACCTTTCCACGGCTACGGTCGAAGTCTGTGGCATGAACATGAATGCAGAGAGGCTTGCCCGTTACCTGCTTTGCGTGAATGCCTGCGGGGAATGTCAGCCAGTCGTGTGCGTGAATGATATCAAAGTCAAGCGTACGCGCGACAACACCTGCTATGATGGAATAGTTATTAATCTCCTCATGCAGGTTTGTAGGATAACCGCCTGCGAAGTCCATACACCCGAGGTCGTTGACACTCATATAGTTGAAGTCGGCATAGATATGGTCACGGAATCTGTAATAAAGCTCAGGCTCCATGATATGGCCTATGCGGTTCTTCACGTTGTCGTAGTCAGCATCGCGGTATGCGATAGGCACACAGTTCATGCCGACAATTTTTGCAAATGTTCTGTCCTCATCGCCCCAAGGCTTAGGCAGACACAATGTGATATCCATATCGGGCTGTGCGTGCAGTCCCTCTGCGATACCGAAGTTAGCGGTTGCAAGACCACCATATACATGAGGAGGATACTCCCATCCAAACATTAAAACTTTCATCTGTAGTCCTCCCTTAATTAAAATTTATATTTTTCCAACAATTCAAGCGCCCTGAGTATCTCTGCCACATTCATCGCAAACGACATGGCACCACGTCCGTGGAATGGAGGATTGCCCTCGAAGAGCTCAGGAATAGTACCAAGGCAATGGTAAGCCATCTCGTCCTCATAGCCAACCATCTGTCTTTCGATGAAGCTCAGTCGGGTACGCTTGTATAGTTTAAGCAATGCCTCCATGTAGAAACCGCCGAGCCAAGGCCATGCCGTACCCTGATGATAAGCATAGTCGCGCTGTGTCTGCGGACCGCTATACATAGGATTGTAGCCGCTGCTCTTCGGCGACAGCGAGCGGAGTCCCTTAGGAGTAAGAAGCTCACGCGTGCAGTAATCAATAACGCTCTTCTTCTGAGCCTTGTCAAGAGGTGAATAATCGAAAGCTGCGGCAAATATCATATTCGGGCGCACGCTCCAGTCCTGATAGCCTTCGGTAACATAGTCGAACAGATATCCGTGCTCGTTGACGAAAGTCTCAACGAATGAATTCTTGCATTGTTCTGCCAATTTGCTCAGATGGTCAACAACCGCATTATCACATCTTAAATCAGCAAGCGAGGCGGCAAAGCAGAGTGCGTTATACCACAAGGCGTTGAACTCAACAATATAGCCTGTACGCGGAACAACAGGACGGCCGTTGGCTGTAGAGTTCATCCATGTCACAGCTTTTTCTCTTCCTTCAGAATACAGGAGTCCGTTCTCTTTAGGATGCAGGTTGTTGTGTTTGCCAGCCTCTATAAAGTTGATGATGTCGGTAACAAGTTTGCCATACATCTCATTACATTTCTCCAAAGACGCCTCCCTCGCATATTGCTGGATAGCCCAAATAGCCCACAACATCACGTCGGGCTGTTCTATCTCTGTGATAGATACAGTCAGTGGCTTACCTGCCATAAACTCGCGAAGCCCCTTCTCTGCGGTCTTCATAACAAGCTCAAAATAGTCTTGCTCCTCAATAGACAATGTGAGACCTGGCAGAGAGATAAATGTATCGCGTGCTCTTACCTTAAACCAAGGGTATCCGGCAAGCAGATACCTGTCGTTGTTTTTTTTGCTGATATGGAACTGGTGTGCGGCATTAACAAGACAATGGAAGAAATTGTCGCGCGGATTACGCTCTTCCACTTCCTCCTCAAAAAGCTTCTTAAGCACAGAAGGCTTAATCGAAGAGATTGCAGCCGAGAATACGATGCTCTCGCCCTTCTTGATAGGCATCTCAAAATATCCAGGAACATAGAGATCCTCATTAGAGGCATAGCCACGCTCCTGCTCCTTCGGATACTCCACACCACGGTACCAGTCTGGCTGGAAAATGAACTCATTTTTCTTCGAGAACTGCATGTACAGGTCCGGATAGCCCTCATACATACAAGTTCTGATACCATTGTCCACCTTGTGGTACTCTCTTGACGCAACAGAATTCTCGTGAGTAAACTGTCTTACGCTTCTGAAAGCAAGGAAAGGACGGAAACGGAGAGTTGTGGCAGAATGTGCGTCAACCAAAGTGTAGCGGATAAGCAAGCGGTCCTCGTAATGCTGGAACACCACCTCCTTCTTCAGCAGCACGCCTCCGACACGATAAACTGTTGTCGGAACTTTGTCACAGTCAAATTCTCTGATGTACTTGTGCCCCTTGGGACTGAAATTGTTGCCCTGATACTTATGGAGACCAAGGTTAAATTCAGCTCCATGCTGTACAACTGTAACATCGAGTGATGACAAGAGAACATGGTTTTCATCGTCAATCTCAGGAACGGGAACAACGAGTAAGCCATGATACTTGCGGGTGTTGCAGTCTACAATAGTAGAGCAAGAATAGGCGCCCGAACGGTTTGTGCGCAGCAACTCTTTCGGCAGCGAGTCCTCCAAGTTAGTCATTAGAGCCTTCTCAAATCTAAGATAACTCATAGTTCTATTAAGGTTAGTTATTATATTGTATTTATATTTATGTCTTGACCAAAATCTCTCGATTACAAGGCCGTAGGCTTTAAATGGTTCAAAGATAGAAAAAAAATATCATACACACAAAATATTTAGTGATATTTTTACCCAAAAATCAAGATTTGCCACACTTTTATCTTAAAGGCACCTATTTTTATGCTGTAAAAAGATTTTTTTTATACAAAAACAATATCCCTACAACAACAAGCATCAAATATTCATTGTCATAGGGATCGCTCGCCGTTAGGGAACAACAGCTCTACCGGCATTATTCATACAGGTTAATATGATTTCCAGGAAGGAATAATAAAATTCAGCACCTCCTGCTCCACAGTTATGCGATACATTCCTACTGGAGTATTCATCAGCCTGCCATCAATGCCAACCATAGCATTCTGGGTACTCTCAAAAACAATCTCCTGTGTACGGTAAGGATGTACGCTCTTATGGTTCAGAAACTTACCACGTACAAAAAGGCAGATACCCTCGAACAGCTGTATCATCTCCGGGTGATATACAACCGACACATCAAGCTGCCCATTATATGGTACGGCATTTGGTGTTTGTCCGTAGCCATGGCAGTTGCCTACACATACAGTCATCACCTTGCGCCTTATCTTGTCGTTGTTTAGTCTTAGCGACATCTTGTATTCCATACGCTGAAACAGCAGAAGCAGGAACGAGAAGACGAACGACAAGGTTCTTGAGCCGAACAGATGATGAGTTTTTCGCTTAAGGTTCATTATTGCGGCAATGAAACCGACGTTGACACAGTTAAGAAAATATCTGCGGCAACATTCTCCTTTCTTATTAGTATATCGTATGCATCCAAGATCTATCTTCCTAATTCTTCTTTGCTTTATCCACTCTATATTTTTCTGGTACTCACCTTCCTTAAAGTTCCAGAAATGGGCAAAGTCATTCATCAGACCATTTGGGATTACACCAAGCGCTATTCTGCCGCGTGTTTCCGCATCAGTCTGCATAAAACAGTTTACGGCATCGTTCAACGCCGAATCGCCTCCAACTACAACAATGGTCTTATACCCGTTGTTTATCATCATCTTGACAAGGCGGTCTACGCTGCCTGAGCTCTCACTCTGCACATAGTCATATTCCACGCCCTGCTCTTTTAGGCAGCGCTCAATCTTTGCCCATCTTTTTGCCGGAGTCATAGATATGCCGGCCTTAGGACAATAGACTATTCCCCATTTTTCGTTTTCTCGGTCTTCCATGATTATTAAGTTTATTGCTCGTTGAGTATCAATATTTTATTCACCTTTTCTTCCATTGGCTGTGCAGCACCAATCCAGTGTATGCAGAAGCCTCTTCTTTCCATACCTCTGAACCATGTCATCTGCCTTTTGGCAAATTGGTGTATTGCTATTTCGAGTTGTCTGAACATTTCACCGTATGAGAGTTTTCCGACAACATATTCTGTCACATATTTATATTCAAGCCCATAATATATAAGGTCGTCTGGCGAAACTCCCGAGGCTATTATCGACTTTATCTCGTCAACCATTCCTGTCTCAAGTCTTTGCTTAAGACGTGCGGTTATCTTGTCCCGTCTCAGCTCACGGTCGACATCCACACCTATAATCAATGACTCTACGGCAGGCATATTCCGTTGTCCGAGATTGTTCTCAAGATTGTACTGCTCTATCTCAATAGCCCTTATAGCCCGTTGAGCCGTGTCCACATCAGAGCGGTTGTGCATATTGCTGCCCGTTTTCGTCTTCAGCTCTTTCAACATTGCGGTTAGCTCTTCCAAACTTCTGCCCTCAAGCTCATCTCTCAGTTTTTGGTTTTGCGGTACCGGCGAAAGCGCATATCCCTTCAGCACAGCCTCAATATACAGCCCCGTACCTCCACAAAGTATGGGCTGCACTCCCCTACCTGTTATGTCATTATAGGCATCCATGAAATCTTGCTGATAACGGAAAAGATTATATCTTGTGCCGGCATCGGCAATATCGATAAGATGATATGGAATCCGCTTGCCGTCAACAACATAGTCGTCGAGGTCTTTCCCCGTACCGATGTCCATGTTTCGGTAAACCTGCCTGGAGTCGGCACTGATTATCTCGCCGCCCATAACAGCGGCAAGATGAGCAGCCAAGTCAGTCTTTCCGCTGGCAGTAGGCCCCAATATAGTTATCATTCTTTTCATACTTGGGCACAAATATAATAAAAAAATGCCGTCCAGCAAAGCTGAACGGCTGTATTTTTAAAGAATTTGCTAAATCGGGATTAGCCGTTAACCTTCTTCATGTGTGCGATGAGCTCGAGAACCTTGTTAGAGTAACCGATCTCGTTGTCGTACCAAGAAACTACCTTAACGAATGTGTCGGTAAGAGCGATACCAGCCTTAGCGTCGAAGATAGAAGTACGTGTGTCGCCGAGGAAGTCAGAAGAAACAACAGCGTCCTCTGTGTATCCAAGAACACCCTTCAGCTCGCCCTCTGAAGCCTCCTTCATAGCAGCGCAAATCTCTGCGTATGTAGCTGGCTTAGCGAGGTTAACAGTAAGGTCAACAACAGATACGTCGAGAGTAGGAACACGCATAGACATACCAGTCAGCTTGCCGTTGAGCTCAGGAATAACCTTACCTACAGCCTTAGCAGCACCTGTAGAAGATGGGATGATGTTGCCAGAAGCAGCACGGCCACCGCGCCAGTCCTTCATAGAAGGACCGTCAACAGTCTTCTGTGTAGCGGTTGTAGAGTGAACAGTTGTCATCAAACCGTCTGTGATACCGAACTTGTCGTTCAGAACCTTAGCGATAGGAGCCAAGCAGTTTGTTGTGCAAGAAGCGTTAGAAACGAACTGTGTACCCTTTACATACTTGTCGAAGTTTACACCGCAAACGAACATAGGAGTAGCGTCCTTAGAAGGAGCAGACATAACAACGTACTTAGCACCAGCCTCGATGTGAGCCTGAGCCTTCTCCTGTGTCAGGAAGAGACCTGTAGACTCTACAACGTACTCAGCCTCTACCTCGTTCCACTTCAAGTCAGCAGGATTACGCTCTGCGGTAACGCGGATAACCTGACCGTTTACGATGAGCTGTGACTTCTCTACGTCAGCCTCGATAGTGCCTTCGAACTGACCGTGCATTGTGTCATACTTAAGCATGTATGCGAGGTAGTCTACTGGGCAGAGGTCATTGATACCTACAACCTGAATGTCGTCGCGGTTCATAGAAGCGCGGAAAACGAAACGACCGATACGGCCAAATCCGTTAATACCAATCTTTGTCATTTTACTTTTACTTTTATAAGTTAAAAATACAATATATCGTTCTTTTTTTGTTTTTCGCATGCAAAGATACAAAATATTTTCTAACTTTGCACCTAGATTAAGTATTAAATTATATAAAATTATACGGTGCTAGGAGTTTATTACAGACCTCAACACCTGTTAAACAACCAATGTGACAACTCTATGTTACAATCAGAAACTTAAAATATTTAAAACTATGGGTAAATTTATCAATGAATTCAAGGAGTTTGCCGTAAAAGGCAATGCTGTAGACATGGCTGTCGGTGTTATAATCGGCGGCGCATTCGGCAAAATCGTCTCTTCAATTGTCGACGACATCATAATGCCTCCTATAGGCTGGCTGATTGGCGGTGTTAATTTCTCTGACCTCAAGGTAACTCTGCCTACTGTTGAGATACCTGGCGTTGAGACCATGAAGGCTGCCACCATCAACTACGGTAACTTTCTACAGACACTTATCGACTTTGTAATCATCGCATTCTGCGTTTTCATGCTTGTGAAATTCATCAACAAGATGGCGCGCAAGCAGAAGAAGGCTGATGAAAAGAAGCCGGCTCCCGCACCGGGGCAATCAGCCGAGGAGAAGCTGCTTACTGAGATACGCGACTTGCTGAAGAACAAATAATACCAACACTTTCAATTAATTACACAAAAACAGCGGAAAACCCAAGAATAGGGGTTTTCCGCTGTTTTTGTATATATGTTTTTGTAAATAACCGAAACTATCTGATATAGTCTTTTGTAAGCATATCGTAATAAAGAGCCTCAAGCTCAGGAAGTGAGAGCTGCTCTACAGAATGAGTTATGAGCCTTACGAGCTCATCGTGCCTGAGACCGGAAGACGCAGTACCAAAGTCTGTGAATATTTTTGCCATTGCTTTTAGTTTTTGATATTTTTATCACTGCAAACCTTTATAAGACGAGGCCTCCCTTGTCGGCTGCCACATCGTAGCCAAAAAGAGCAAAATCGCCTTTTGACGGATCATCAGGAAATATACCGAGCATTATATCCTTAAGCGTTTCCACAGACTTCCAACTTGCTGTTTTTGAATCGAGAAGTCCGAGCCGGCACGCCATCTGGAACACATGCGTGTCCATTGGAATATAGAGATTTCGCTTGTCTATAAAATCTGCCCATACCCCGAGGTCTACAGGCGAGCCGTCTCTAACCATCCACCGCATAAACATAACAGGACGTTTGCAAAGCGAGGTCTTGGGCTTAGGAACAATGCCCGTCATGCCACGTTCGGCAAACCAACATCCGAAAGCATCCAATACGGCAACGACATCTGTATCAGCGGAAGAAGATTTTTCAACAGCATTTCGTGCAAAGCCCTCCAATGAGCCAAACTCCAAAATCATATCTCTAAGAATTGCAAAAAAATTGTTCATCTTGGAATATGAATACAACCGGTAGAAACAATCAGGCTTTGCCGGCACATCACGCTCATACGCTCCCTCACGCACCCAGTCAAACATTTCTCCTTCCGAGAAATCGAGGAGCATCTGTATCTTTGGCAAGAACTGCCTCCGTGAGCCATAGCTCAGACATGATGCCACAAAAGCCATCGTCTCCTTGTTTCTGCGTCCTTCAACCTGATGCATAAACCAGGACGGGTCGCCATTTATAAAATCTGGAGTCTCGTATTTGTCTGCCAACTTTACCAACAACTTACTTATGGCTTCCGAACTATAACCATTCCTGTTTATCTTTTGATTTTCCAGCATATAGTAGTCTATTTGTTATAATGCAAAAGTACTATTTTATGGCGATATAGCCAAACATCACCATAAAAACATTAAAACATCAGACAAACATTTGCACCACAATAAAATTTTATGCAATTTTGAAGTTGTATTTTAAATTTGCATAAAAGGCAACAAATATAAAGCTGTCAACAAAAAAAATATTCTTACAGGCTGCTTTTATCCGTCCGTGTTCATTATCACGGAGTCATATCACTTACGCTCTACGCTCAGCCTCACAATAACGATGCCGCACTCATAGAGCAGATACATAGGCAGCGACACAACCAACAAGGTGAAGATATCGGAAGTCGGAGTTATGACAGCCGCTACTATCAGGATTGCCACTATCGCATGTTTCCGGTAGCTGACAAGGAAAGAAGAGGTTATCAATCCAAATTTTGCCAGCATCCACACTATGACTGGTATCTCGAAAACTATTCCCATTGAGAGCGACATTGTAATGAGTGTGCTGATGTATGATTCGAGCGTAATCATGTTGGCAACATCGTAGCTGACCTGATAGGTGCCGAGAAAACGGAAAGTCAAAGGAAATATCAGGAAATAACTTACCAGCATTCCGACGACAAACATCAAGTAGCCCGCCCCTACCACTCTCGTGGCATAGCGGCGCTCCATATCATACAAAGCTGGAGCAACGAAAAGAAAAATCTGATAGATTATGTATGGTGACGCACAGACAACGCCAAAGCACAGGGCGGTCTTTACATGAATGACAAACTGCTGTGCAAGTCCTGTACTAATCAAATCAACATTAAAACCGCTGCCGGCAATGTCTGCGCCAAAATATTCTGAAATCCGGAATAAAAGCCTGTATGTTATAAAGTTATCATGTTTCGGGGCAAGCACGATATTGAAAAGACTCTCCTTAAAAACAAACGCCACGATGCCGCAAAGAACGGCAACAGAGACCACCTTGATGAGTGCGGTACGCAACACGTCAAGATGTTCCCAAAACAACATGTTGCCATCGTTGCTGAGATTATTTTTTCCAGTCCCCATATATCAAAACAGCTATCTGCTTTCGGCTATTCCGTTTTCTTCCCGTCTGTCTTTTTGCCAGTCTCTTCCTTATCGTCAATGTCATCATCGCCGGCAGAGTTCATGCCTTCCTTGAAAGAGCGAACACCTTTGCCGAGCCCCCTCATAAGCTCGGGTATCTTTTTGCCGCCAAAAAACAACAACACGACAAGGGCGATGAGCAATATTTCCTGAAAGCTGACGCCTCCGATAAAAAGTATATTCTCCATAAACTATTTTTCTATATTCTGTTTCAACTCTTCAACAAACTCATCTATTTTGCGCAATTCCCTTGGTATCTTTATTCCCTGCGGACAATGCGACACACACTGGCCACAGCATATACAGTGGCTTGCCTGACGCAATTTTGGCACCGCGCGGTCGTAGCCTACAAGAAATGCCCTACGTTTCTTCCTATAGCCGTCATCTTGCTGCCCACGGGGAATATTTCCCTCATTCACACATTTATTGTAGTGTGTCAGAATTGCCGGAATGTCGATACCGTATGGGCAAGGCATACAATATTTGCAGTCGTTGCACGGAATGGTGTTCAGACCGAAAAGATCGTCGGCAACCCCATCCAAGAATTTCAGCTCGTCGTCGTTTAACGGTTGTAACGGAGTATACGACCGCAGGTTGTCCTGCAGATGCTCCATAAGCGTCATACCGCTCAACACCGTCAGCACACCCTCTGGTGTACCGGCAAAGCGGAAAGCCCACGAAGCCACGCTGCGCTCGGGTTCTCTCTGCTTAAGCTTTGCCACTATAAAGTCGGGCACTTTTGCGAGTCTTCCGCCGAGCAGCGGCTCCATAACCACGGCAGGGATATTCCGTTTCCGCAACTCGCTGTACAGATAGTCGGCATTGGCATTTGTCGAGCCTGTCTGCACGGCGTGTTCCCAGTCGAGATAGTTCATCTGTATCTGCACAAAATCCCAATGATATTTGTCGTGCTGCGAGAGCAGATAGTCGTAGAGCCTGACATCGCCATGGAACGAAAAACCGAGATTGCGGATGCGGCCCGCCTTTCTCTCCTCAACAAGAAAATCAAGAATGCCATTATCAACATATCTGCTCCTATATTCCTCCATGCAGTCATCGCCCGTGCCGACGGCATGCAGAAGCATGTAGTCGATGGTCTCTACCTGCAACTCACGGAACGAGTTGCGGTACATTTCCACCGATGCCTCCCTGCTCCGTGTAGAAGGGTCGAAATTCGACAATTTCGTAGCCACGAGGAATTTGTTGCGCGGATGGCGTTTCAGGGCAATTCCCGTGGAGCGTTCCGACAAACCACGGCAATAAGCGGGTGACGTGTCGAAATAATTCACGCCGTGCTCTAACGCAAAGTCTACAAGTCTGTTTACGGCTTCCTGGTCTATGACATCCTCCGTCTCGCCATTCTCCTTAGGCTGACTTTTAGTCGGCAGCCGCATCATGCCGTAGCCTAATATTGATACCTTGTCGCCCGATGTCGGATTTGTGCGGTATGTCATTTTATCCTTTGGTATAGGCTGGCTGCTGCCCTCAGAGCTTGTCTTGCTCTCACCGTCATTGTTGCAGGCGGCAAGTCCGGCTGTTGCAGCGGTGGCAATACCTAATGTTTTCAGAAAATCTCTTCGTGATATGTTTTCCATATTGATTGTCACTTAAAAATCAAACATTAAAAGTCTTACAATACCCCTTAGGCGGGTTCTACAAGAACCAACCTTAATACTGGCTGTGCCTCTCATGCCCCTCAACATAGATTGCGCTAAACGGACGCGACGGACAAAGATTCTCACATGCGCCGCATCCTATGCAACGCTCCGTGTTAACCACAGGTATTTTCAACGATTTCTCATCTTCGGCATCCATCGGCACCATCAATATGGCACCCGTAGGGCAATGGCGGGCGCAGTTTCCACACGACACGCCCTCAGAAACAGGCAAGCAGTTTTTCCTTACCCACACGGCATGCCCTATTCTCGTAGATGATTTTTCCTCTCTTGTTATCGGCTTGATTGCACTTGTCGGGCAAACATCTGAGCAGCGTGTACACTCCGGGCGGCAATATCCGCGCTCGTACGACATCTCGGGCTGCATGAAATGTGACAAGTCTGACGACGGGCGCAACACACCATTTGGACATGCAGAGACACAAAGCTGGCACGATGTGCAATGCTGTTCAAAATGCCTGATGCTCCATGCACCGGCCGGCACTATCTTTGTGTTTCTTTTCGGTATCTGCTTGTCGGCTATTACAGCCAATCCGCCATCAACCTTCTTTTTCTGTGCATTTACAACCGATGAGACTGCCAAAGCCGATGTTGTGGCAAGGAAAGCCCTGCGTGAGCCGTCGGCTGTATTTATCTTATTTTCTGCAGCTTTCTTTTTTCTCCTCAATCCGAAACTTATAGCACCGTGGCGGCATGTCTCTATGCAGTCCATACACACGACACAACGGCTGTCGTCAACGGTGTGACTATCGCCGTTAATGCACGACGACTTGCAGCGGCGTGAGCACAAACCGCAACGGTTGCACTTTTCCGCATCTATCCTGATAGCAAACAGCGAGTACTTGGAGATAAGTCCCAAAACAGTACCGACAGGACAAACCGTATTGCAATACGTACGTCCGCCACGCCATGCCAGAAT
>CABSIA010000009.1 GCA_902477645.1 uncultured Prevotella sp.
CTTTATAGCGGTATGATGCCCGTACCACGGCGCTGGAGCAATTGTGCCCTTTCGTCTCCCCCTCAAGCCACCGGTATCCATTATCCGCATACGCCTGAAGAGTGAATTTGCCAAGATACGCGGTGATGTAGCCTGTGTAGAACCATGAGGTATAGAAATGGCTGTACGAATTACCAAAGTTGAAACAACGCTGCATTCCTCCCGAGGCTGCGGCCTGTAGTTTTTCGGGTATAACCCAATAGCTGGCGTATGCCGTCAGGCACAACAAATCTATCTCTTTCTGATTTATCTGGGTATAGATGAATTTATCATCCTCCGTACGCTCATAAAGTGCCATGTTTGGCCGGTGGCAATGTCTGTAAAACACATCTGTGAAAGTCGACCAACGTGAATCGTTGTATGATAAATTCATGGCATGCTCGGTGTCACGAGTTGGTTTCAAGTCTGGATTGCCAACGGTATATTCCATGCTGTTTGTCCTGATTGTGGCATCGCTTGTCATGGCAATCCGTGAGTCCCTGTTCCTCTGGGAATATGTATAGCGCAACTGCATCCCATGGATAAAATCATACATTACCGTAGCCTTGGGACGGAAAGTCCAATAGTCATATTTATGGGCGTTTTGCTCATAGTTGACATAGCTTGCTCCCAAACCTAACGAATATCTCAGTTTTTTGAGCGAGCCCTTTATCTCCGAGAACATATAGACATCGTCCTGGTTTGTCTCTGTCAACGCCAAGGCATCACCAGTATAATTATTTTTTGTGTATTTATATCGGTAGTTCAAACCTGCCGAAAGGTTAAAAGGCTTTAGCCGGTTCTCGTATACAATTTCAGACCACGCAGAGGCTGATTTACCATTAACATCGTATTGGTACAGAGTTACCTCATCGTTATAACTGCTCTGTCTGGTTGAGATATATGTACCGACTGCATTTGCCGTAATTGACTGCCGGGGAGTTATCTGGCGAAAGAAATAAATATCGAGCACAGGTGAGTTGTTTCTGCCGCTATATCTGCTTGTTGCCATGGATTTGTCCGTCCCGTCAAGAATTTCCTTGACAGAATAGCTCTCTGGAGTTCTGCCCAAAGTCTCGCTCAACGAAACTTGAAACACGTATGCCGTTGTGTCAGCGAGATTGTAAGTCAGTTTCATATTATGCCCAAACGCCATATACTGTGACTCAATATCGTTGCGCTCTATGGTATAAACGCTGCCGTCATTTAAGGTATAGTCAGCCACTTGGGTAGATTTTACGCCATTAAGCCTGTAACCATCGCCCCCATACGACACTGTAAACTCGCTTTTGCCAAAGTTTCGTTTACCATACACCATTCCGTCGCCTTGCAACGAAGTCAGAGTTGAGGTCAAGTCTGTCCCTAAAGTGTATCCGCTGTCAGAATTTTTAGTTATAATATTGATAACGAATGCAATTCCGTCACCATATCTGACACCGGGATTGTCTATAAAATCTATCTTGGCAATCAGGTTTGGCTCAAGTGCCAGCATCTCCTGTTTGCCGACAACAATACCATTAATTCTAATTTGCACGCCACCCATATTTCCAATAGCTGTAACAGAATGGGCAACCTCATCCACACGGATGCGTGGCAGCGATAGTTTCTGCAAAATGCTATATCCGTTAGCCGAGGATTTTTTCTGGGCATCGGTAGGAAATATTATCTTCCCGTCGACCTTGTTTACAACCTTTGCGCCCTTAACCGTCACCTCGTCAAGCGTAACGGTTTTCTCTTCGTTTTGTGCAAAAGCAGAGAACGGAGATAGGCCAATAAACAGAAAAGAAATTATACGTTTCATTTGCATCTGATTTTTTTAATTTGATGCAAATGTATAAACGTTTTATCGTAACGCCACTTTATGATGCTGACAATTGTCTGACATTTATCCGACAATCATATAACTATTTGATTTTCAACGTATAGCCTCTGCTCCTATCTGTCTCAATTTTCAGGTTACTTTGTGCCTCAATTATCGGTTTTATGCGCCTGATAAGTGTGTAGAGTGTATCTGTGGCATCAGGTTTCTTTGGCCACAAACGCTCGCAAATCTCCTGTTTCGAAAGCGAATGGCTCTCAGATGTCATAAACATTTCGAGCAGAGTATGCTGCATTGGAGTCAGGCAGATTTGCCCGCCACCTGTTGTCATAAACTTATCGTCGGCAAACACTATGCCTCCATAACTCACCCCACAGACAAGAAGCTCCGGCCTCGTGCGCCGTATATACCAAAGACTGCCTGCCATCCACAAAATGCCGACAAGCAGAATTGTTCCCGATGCCTGTTGATCCGACAACATAAAGACTGTGGCGAAATCACAATTGGCCTCGGCTACAAGCTCGGTCTCATGCCGTCCTTTCCTATAAACCGTTCTCATGGCTATGCAGGCAGTGTCTCTCAACTCCGCTATTGTCAGATAATTTCGGTAACAGCGTATTGTGTCGGCCGAGACCACATCGCACGGCATTTCGGCAAGTGTCAGGCTCAAAGCGTTATTGACATCTTTCTCTATCATATTCTTCGCAGTGCGATAGCTGCAAATGCCTGAGCTAAGCGCAGTTGCCATTATAAACAGATTGATTATTATCAGCAGTTTTTTCATGAAGATCTATTATTTAATGTAAAATAAAAGACTATTATTGACAAAAAACAGCATAGGACAGCAGATTTATTGCGTCTGCAATTTTTGCAATGTCAGCGACGTGTCTTTCCGAAAAGGTCGGAATGGGTTCCCGTGGAAAGCATAAGCAGGATCAGCTCATCATCATTTTGCTCCCATGTCAAGAGCCAATCAGAAGCAATGTGCGCCTCCCATTCTCCAGCATGATTACCGCTCAGCATGTGAGGATGATATTCCAAAGGCAACGAGCCTATAGATGCCAAAATCTTTATTGCTGCCCTTAATTTTTCAATCGGATAGCCTCGTTTTTGACAACGTTTCAATGATTTTTCAAACAACTTGGTGGTAAGTACACGATATTTCATACGCCAAGTATTTCATTAAACATCTCATCTACGCTATTCCAACTCGTTACACGCCCGGCTCTTGCATCCTCACGCGCCAAATCCATCTCTGTCTTTCGAGGCCGCTTAACGGAAATTTTACTTACGCCACGCATCATTTTTATCGCACGCTTAAGGTCATTGATGAGTGAAGCGTCATCAATAGTAACTATCAATTGATTTTGTGAAGACAATGTTGTTGTATTTGCCATAATACTTAATTTTTATATCCTATAATATTCTTGTGATTTGGTATTGCTGAATGCAGCCTATTTTTTGGCAAAGTTACAAAAAAAACGATAGAAAACAAATATACTCCCGTTTTTTATTGTGTTAAATGAAGGTTAAGAAGGTTTTAAATATAAATCAATGTTATAAAAAAGGAAGATTTCATTGCTATTTCACTAATTTCCACTAAATTTGCAGACATAAAGTCAAAAAGCAGCAGGAATGAGAAGAATATTATCACTGTTTTGCATAATGGCATGCTCAGCCATGCATGTTTTTGCCAACGACGGCGTGTACTACACGAGCGGAAACTTTCTTGTTCCCGTCAGCGAGACAGACATATCGGTGGTGAAAGAAATTTTGACGATAACAATTGGTGAGGACAGCATGGCGACGGTAGACGTATACTACGAATTTGAAAACCCGAGAAAGCCAAAGACGGTCACTATGGCTTTCGAGGCTACCCCGCCATACAACACATGGAACCGTAGTGTAAACCGCAACGGCGTGCATCCGTATATCAAAGATTTCACCGTCACCATGAACGACAAACAACTCGACTACAGCAACGCACTGGTTGCCACACGGTTTGACGCAAACGTATATAAGGCTGATTTCAAGCCTCTCGACCTCTCGCAATGGAAAACTTACGGTGAGGTGCCAGACTCTATCCTGCCCGAGCCTGACGCCCTTTACAACGATGCGCTCGACAGTCTGACAGCTTTCTCATACGCCTATTTTTTTGAGGCGCCATTTGTGCGTGGCAAAAACACCGTACACCACACCTACCGCTACCAGATGAGCTACAACATCATGGAGAAATTCAACATACCCTATTGGCTCACTCCGGCTACAAGATGGGCTAACGGACAGGTCGATGACTTCACGCTGAGGATTAAATCGGAAGGCTACACTGAATTTTGCCTTGCCGACTCTTTATTCTGCCAATCCGAATTTACATCGTCTAAGGGTAACAAGCCTCATCACATTAAGCTCGACAATGGAGACAAGGTGCTGTATTCCCAAATTGACCCAGACGATACTATAGAATGGCATACAACAAATTTCCGTCCTGTTGCCGACATGAGCATAAACTACCCTATATGGGAAGGCATGGCGGCTGCTGACAGATGGAGAACATCGGCAAAGGTTGTAATAAATGCCGGGGGAGAGGTTATGAGGTATACAGGCGAGTGCGACGACAGCTATTTCGTCAACGTACAAGACTGGGGATTTGTACCCAAAGAGGGTTGCAGGGTTGCAGAATACAATGCCGCAAACGGACAGGGATGCGTTGTGCCGGATATAGAAAAAGGCTTCATAAATGTGAGACAACGCCCCACGGCCAACAGCAAGGTCATTGCAAAGATAGAGGTTGTAGAGGGGGATATTCCAGAAGTCTTCGACTGCAAGGGACTTGTCGCCCCCATTGACAACACATACACAAAATGGTACATAATAGAAATAGACGGCAAAAAAGGGTATGTAAGCAGTGACCTCATGGTGTGGGATGCCATAAACACCTATTAAAATTCTCAACAGATAGAATATTTTTAAACATACAGTATGAAACGAAAATCATTTTTTTTAGTGCTCTTTGCGCTTTTGGCCCCATTGGGCGTCACGGCAAAGGACTACAAATATCAGACCGTCAAGGGCGACCTGATGAATTCGAGAATCTACGCCCTGGACAACGGGATGAAGGTGTATCTCACAGTGAACAACGAAAAACCACGCATACAGACTTATATAGCCGTACGCACAGGCAGCCGCAACGACCCCGCTGAGACTACGGGCCTGGCCCACTATTTCGAGCACCTGATGTTCAAGGGAACAAATCATTTCGGCACTTCCGACTATGATAAAGAGGTGCCTCTGCTCGAGGAAATAAAAAAACGGTTTGAGGAATACCGCAAAGTAACCGACCCGGAATTGCGCAGGGAAATGTACCACGGCATAGACTCTGTATCGCAGCTTGCCGCACAGTACAACATACCAAACGAGTACGACAAGCTGATGTCGAGCATCGGCGCACAGGGCACAAACGCCTACACGTCGAGCGATGTGACATGCTACACCGAGGATATTCCATCAAACGAGGTGGAGAACTGGCTGAAAATCCAGAACGACCGTTTCAGAAATTCCGTTATCAGAGGTTTCCACACCGAGCTTGAGGCTGTCTACGAGGAGTACAACATGTCGCTGACAAAAGACTTCCGTAAAGTTTTCAGCGCCATGGGCAAACTGCTGTACCCTACCCACCCCTACGGAACACAGACCACCCTTGGCACACAGGAACATCTGAAAAATCCGTCGATTGTAAACATTGAGAACTACTACAAACGCTACTATGTGCCCAACAACATAGCCGTCTGCATGTCGGGAGACTTCGATCCCGATGTCGTGATTGCACAGATTGACAAATATTTCGGCTCGTGGGCACCAAACAAGAGTCTCTCCCGTCCTGAGTTCCCTGCCCTTGCTCCGATAACAGCGCCAAAGGACACATCCATAATAGGCCTCGAGAGCGAGAACATCACTTTAGCATGGCGGTTTGGCGAGGCGGCCAACCTTGCCACTGACACACTTGAGGTTTTGGCAAAGATGATTGCCAACGGCAAGGCTGGTGTTATGGAGATTGACCTTGAGCAGCCTATGAAAGTGCAAAGCGTACAAGCATTCCCGTATGCGCAAACCGACTACACGGCGTTCGTTCTTTTAGGTACGCCTAACGAGGGACAAAAGCTTGAGGAAGTCCGCTCGCTGCTTCTCGACGAGATTGAGAAAATGAAACGCGGCGAGTTCTCCGACGACCTTTTGCCTTCTGTAAAGAACAACATGAAACTCAATTTCTACGAGTCGCTGCTCGACAACGAGAGCCGCGCCGACATGTTTGTTGAGTCGTTTGTAAACGGCAGACCATGGGATGTGGCCGCAACAACCATTGACCGCATATCGGGCATAACAAAACAACAGATGGTGGACTTCATAAAACGCCATTTCGCAGACAACTACGCATGTGTGTACAAACGTCAGGGCGAAGACACGACACTCGCAAAAATCGACAAGCCGCAGATTACGCCAATACCTGCCAACCGCCATCTTCAGAGCAAGTTCCTTGCCGAGATAGCCGCTTCAGAGGCTGAGCCGATACAACCTGTTTTCGTTGACTACAACAAAGACATGACCATCACGAAAACCAAGCAGGGGCTGCCGGTACTGTACAAGCAGAACACACAGGACGGACTCTTCACGCTCGCATTCCGCTACGAGTTTGGCGGTGAGGATGTAAAAGGTCTCGACCTTGCACCGCAATATCTGTATTATATAGGCACCGACAAGAAATCGTCGGCTGAAATCAAGCAGGAGTTCTACAAACTGGCATGCAACTACAGCATCAGTGCCGATGACGACGCTCTTACAATCTCGCTCACCGGACTGAACGAGAATATGCCTAAGGCACTGGCTCTGCTCGAAGATTTTCTGCATAACGCCAAGGCCGACCGTGAGTCGTACGACAATTTTGTGGCTCTCGTAGCAAAACAGCGCAAGGATGCCAAGACAAACCAGCAGCAGAATTTCTCGGTTCTGATGAACTATGGCGAATACGGAAAATACAACTCATGGACAAACACATTGAGCCACAGCGAGTTGCAGAACGCCGACCCGAACATGCTGCCCGACATGCTGCGCAATCTGAACAACATAGAGCACAGAGTTCTTTACTTCGGAGCTACACCAGAGAAGGAATTTTTGGCTATGCTCGCCAAAACCCACAAAACTCCGAAAAAGCTCGCTGCGGCACCTAAAGGAAAGCCATACAAGGAGCAAATCACGCCAAAGAACGAGACCATAATTGCGCCGTACGATGCAAAAAACATCTATATGATAGAGCTTAGCAACGAGGGACGCCAGTGGAACGCCAACGAATATCCGGTACAACGGCTTTTCAACGAATATTTCGGCGGCGGCATGAACGCCATTGTCTTCCAAGAACTCCGTGAGGCACGCGGACTGGCATACAGCGCAAGCGCACGGTATACCACACCGTCAAAGAAGGACGACCCGGAAAGTTTCTACACCTTCATCATCACCCAAAACGATAAAATGACGGACTGCATCCGCACTTTCCGTGAAATCATAGACACAATTCCACAGTCGGAGAGCGCATTCAACATTGCTAAACAAAACCTGACAAAGACTCTGCAGACGGCACGCACTACCCGTTTCAACGTTCTGTGGTCTTACCTCAACATGGAGAAATTGGGACTGAGCGAGAGTCTGTCAAAACGCACATACGAGGCTCTGCCGTCTCTTACTCTCAACGACGTTGTAGACTTCGAGAAAAAGAACATTGTCGGCAAGCCGCGCCTGCGCCTGATACTGGGCAACAAGGATGAGCTCGACATCAAGGCACTTGAAAAGCTCGGACCTGTAAAATATTTGACAACCGAGGAGATATTCGGTTACTAAGCCGGCTGATTATAACACCTGCCAGCAGGTAATCGGGCGAACAGCTCAAGAGGCTCCGTAACATTCTGATATTATGAATGTTACGAAGCCTCTTTATTACGTGCCAAATTTTGAGAAAAAATGAAGTCCACTTTCAAAGGCTCATGAAGCCGCTTTCAATGGCATTTGAAACAGCCTTCATTGGCACTTGAAGCAGGCTTCATTTGCCAACGAAGTTGAGTTCATTTTTATGCGTATTTTAAATCTTCCCGAAATTATTTTACGTTTCATATTCGGAATAACGAAAATCGTCATTTCACAATCTTATAATAATCCTCACGCCTTGGTTTCACGGTCTTTGGTTGCGATGCCGCATACCCGAGCGACAAAGCGCCGATGCCGACCAATCCGTCGGGCAAGCCAAATTCTCTCATCATGGCCTTGCCCTCTTCTGTGGCGAACATAGCATCCTCACGGTTTATCCAGCAAGACGCCAAACCGATGGAATGCGCCGCAAGCATCATGGTGCCAAGCACAAGACTACCGTCGCGCTCACGGTTATAGTTGTCAGCCGATGCAAAAACCAAAACTATTGTCGGCGCGCCATAATAAGGATTGCTTGTAACCCCCATCTCCCTGGCATTCATTGCCACCAGCCGGCTGACAGTCTCCTCATTCTGCACAGCCACAATCCACGGGTCTTGGGTGCCATGTCCGGTGGGTGCCCAGGTGCCTGCCTCAAGCACAGTCTTCAGTTCCTCGTCCGTTATCTGCTCAGGCTTAAAACGGCGGATTGAGCGACGCTCACGTATTGATTTTAAAACTTCATTTTCCATATTTTTTAAGTTTACGAGTTTATGAGTTGTTTGACGAGCTGAATGTTATCAGCTTCAACAGAACTTGGTTTCTCTGATTCAGATTTTCCTTTTAAATACGAACCAACAATATGTATAATTGGTTTATGTTTACTTCTGTAGAATATTCTGGTATAAGACAGAAAATCTTCAGGCCCAAAAATTATATCCTGAACTTGGATATCCACATATTGATTATATTGAATAAACCTATGGTATAATGCATCGAACAAGTTCCATCTGTACAATTCTGGTGCCATGTTTTTATGGTTTGTGTCAAGATCGTCTAAAGAACAAATGAACGAGAAAACCGCATTCTGGTATAAACAAAATTGTTCAAAATCCATTTATTCATTGCAGAAAAAGCTCCATAATGAAGGGGCTTGTCCAACACGGTCTTCTCAATATTTATATCTGCGATTTCTATATCAACGTATTCTTCTGGTATTTTCAGAGTGTTTAATTTCTCATCTCTATCATAAAAATATAGGGCGACCATTAACTGATTGCCCTTATTGTCAGAGAAAACGCGTTCTATACTTTTCATAATACCATTTACTTAATGTCTTTCAATCTCTCACGCATTTGTTTCATGCGCTCCCTCTTTTGCTGGTGTGCATTTTTCAATATAGCAACCATTGTGGCAGAAGGATTAGGTATTCTAATAATGCTTGTTGGTTCCATATCAATATTATCTTTAGTTTTTGTTCGACTGCAAAAATAAACGTTTTTCCTGAGTTCTACAAATCTTTGTCGGCTATTATTTGTTAAAGAGTTGCATTTTAACATTTTATTCACAACAAAATTCTTGTTTTAAATAAAGTTTAGCAAAGCAGTCTTGTACAAAAAGTAACTTTTCTACAAAATTTTCCTCCAAAAAGTTTGGTATTTAAAAGAAAAAGCGTACATTTGCAACCGAGTATTGTTCTAAACAACAAACAAAGTATGAATAAAAAGAACTATAACACAGTATCAAACCTTTGGTGGTGGCATTTCTCAAGATTTAAATAAAGTCGTGAGTCGAACAGCCATGTAGATACTTGAAATAGAAATACATAAAGGCCTGCCGTTCTTACGACAGGTCTTTTTTTTATTAATTACAGTTGAACCCAAAAACAGGAAATATGAAAATAAAAATTTGTGGCATGCGCAATGCCGAAAACATCAAACAGGTAGAGGCACTCGGTGTGGATATGATAGGACTTGATTTCAATCCGAAAAGTCCACGCTACGTAAACATGATTAATTCCGGCAGCGGCATCATCCCCGACAAAGCCGATAAAGACATGGTCCGCAATGGTGGCGACAACAAAAAAGCAAAACTTGCAGGCGTTTTTGCCGATGACCTTCCACAAAACATCATCACAAGGGTATACAACTTCAAGCTTGACTACGTGCAGCTGAATGGCGATGAGACACCGGAGATGATTGAAAACCTAAAAGCCACTGTCGTGCCCGACATAAAAAAAGATCTGAAAATTATCAAGACTCTGAAAATCTCGTGCCATGAAGACTTCGACAAATACAGTCAATATGAGGGTGTTGCCGATTTGTTTCTGTTCGACATGGGATATGAGGCCAAGGAGACATACAACTGGTCGGTTCTGAGCACCTACAAAGGCTCCACACCATTTTTGCTGAGCGGAGAAATTGGACCTGAGGATGCAGGCAGGATAAAAGATTTCAGCCATCCGATGCTCTACGGCATCGACATAAACAGCAGATTTGAGACCGAGCCTGGGATAAAAGACGTAGCAGCCATTTCCGCATTCATCAAAAGAATAATTAAGAGTTAAATCGTCTGTAGGGCCGCTACATGCAGCGGCCGCAAGCAAAGAGACATTTTTACGAAACCATTAATGCCATACAATTATGAAAGATAACTATACGCAAAAAACACTCGGCCCGTCACCCGACAAGAGCGGTTTTTATGGAAAATTTGGCGGGGCATACGTTCCTGAAATATTGCAAAAACGCATAACCGAACTGCAGGAGGCATATCTGCCCATAATGGAAAGCGAGGAGTTTAAAACCGAATACCGCAAGCTGCTGAACGACTACGTTGGCCGTCCGTCGCCTTTATACTATGCAAAGCGCATGAGCGAGAAATACGGATGCCGGCTGTATCTGAAACGTGAGGATCTGAACCATACTGGCGCCCACAAAATAAACAACACCGTAGGGCAGATACTGATGGCAAAGAAAATGGGCAAGACACGCATAATAGCCGAGACAGGAGCCGGACAGCATGGTGTGGCTACGGCAACAGTCTGCGCGCTTATGGATATGGAATGCGAGATTTTCATGGGCAAGACAGATGTTGAGCGTCAGCACACAAATGTCGAGCGAATGAGAATGCTTGGCGCAAAAGTTCATCCTGTAACTACAGGAAACATGACCCTGAGCGAAGCCTGCACAGAGGCTATCAGCAACTGGTGCCAGCATCCGGACGACACGTTCTATATCGTCGGCTCAACCGTCGGGCCGCACCCCTACCCTGATATCGTTGCAAAAATGCAGAGCATAATCTCGGAGGAGATTAAAAGTCAGCTCGAGGAAAAAATCGGGCGCGACTATCCCGATTATATCGTTGCATGCATAGGCGGGGGCTCTAATGCAGCCGGTACCATTTATCACTATATCCAAGACGACAGAGTAAAAATTTTCCTTGCCGAGGCTGGAGGAGAAGGCATAGGCACGAGCCATACCGCAGCCACCATAAATTGCGGAAAAGAGGGAATAATTCACGGCTCGAGAACATTAGTTATGCAAACCGAAGACGGAGAGATTGAGGAGGCATACACAATCAGTGCCGGACTCGACTATCCGGGAATCGGTCCAATGCACGCACAACTGGCAACCGAGGGCAGAACAAAAGTTTTTGCCGTAAACGACGACGAGGCTATCTATGCCGGCTATGAGCTGACACGCATGGAGGGAATAATTCCCGCCATAGAGAGCGCACACGCCATAGCCGCACTACAGAAAATGAAATTCAAACCGTCGGACGTGGTTGTGCTCACAGTGAGCGGACGGGGCGACAAGGATGTTGAGACATATCTGAGCCACAAGGAAATGGCTAAAGAATACGGACTATTCTGAAAATTCCATTGGGAGTAAAAAGGAGTTAGGAAACTGTAGGGCCGCTATAAATAGCGGCCGTAAACAAAGATGCATGCTGATTGCTATTATTAATTGTGTCTATTGGTTGCGCCCGCTATTTATAGCGGCCCTACAATCCTCCTTAACTCCCTTTAATTCTTTTTATATCTTAATTCCGAGAATATGATGATGTCTTTCTCCGTGGAAAGCCTGTCATTGGTAAGTATGCAACGATATGCGTATAACGGGCCGAACATGTCTGACTGCACGTTTCCGTCCTTGTCTTTCAACGGACTGCGCTGCACGACAAGACTGTAGGACTTCCTGCCTTTATAAGTCCCATGCGCCATATCATGCGCAGAAACAGGACATTCTGTTTCTCTGCCGTGTTGAACCTGTACAAATTTGGGAAATACGTCCATTACGTGATAAATTCCTCCAAAAGATGTGATGTTCTCATTTTTTATTGCTACCTTTGCCATGTCAGATGTTTTACTTGTTTTTGTTTTGCAGCACCAAGCCAGGTGAAATTTCTGACATGACCAAGTGCTTGAGAACTTTGTTTCTCATGCACTTGGATTTCTTACAAGATTTTGTGCTGCGAAATTAAGGGATTATGAAAGAATTGACAATGGAAGAGAAAATGACCTTGCTGGCCGAGATCAACAGCCTTCTATCTACCATCCCTGGCTATCAATTGGTTATACCTGTGAAAGAGGTGAAATACGATAATATTTTTATTACCGACAAAGGATATATCAAACGTATCTACCTTGAATACGGAGAAATCTGTAACGTGTTTCTCGGCGAAACGCGCGAGGAGGCGATAGCGAGTCTTGCCCACAAATGGATTTTCATGTATGGCGAAGACCTTTTCGCAGCCAAACTCTACTGGTCTTGGGAGAAAAAACACTCTCAGATAGACAAGTTTAAACGCTTTTGTGTCCACTGCGATTCCTATATTTTCAAAAATATAGATCAAGCATCACTTACTTATATGACCGATTTCAGTCCAGCCTTTGATGCAATCAACCAGAAAGCCGCTGATATACTCCGGAAGATTACAGCATACGATGTGCCGCTAATTCGGCTTATGAACAATACTTCTTCCTCCCAACTCGTTTGGTGGTATAAGAAGGAAGGGGAGCGTTGGTTATACTGTACTTTTGAGCAGGAAGAATTCCACACGAAAATCTGTGCGGAGAATGATGACGAGATGGTTTATAACACTGTTTACAGAAGCTTGGCCAATTATGCCCAGCGGAGTTTCGTCGAGCTAAGGGAGCGCAACTGCCGCAATCCGTACCGAAAGTACGATGACTTCATGGAGGAATGCCTCCGCATCGTGTATCCCGACATCAAATACCACCGCCCCACCATATATGATGATCGAAAATACGCAGAGATTGATGCATGCTATCACGAAGGCTCTTCCCTTTCAAGTAAGTCCTAACTTATTATGAAGATTGTGTCATAATAGGCACATTGCCCTCTGTATGGGATAACAGCCATCAGTTTGATGTGGAGACAGAACAGCAAGTAGTAGATCGCAGGGAGCGTGATGCGGATGGTAAGAGCATAAGAAAATGATTAGAGACGTTTTGGCACAAATATTTTTTCGCTGTTGCATAATAAATGAGAACGCACATCGTTTAAACAATATACAACAGAAAAGACGAATGCCTATGAAGTATTTTACACTTGAAGAAGCCGTCCCCTCAGAGACGACACTGAACATAATCCGACAGATAGCCCGCGCATACAGAGCTGTAAACACCGGTAACAAAACAAACAATTATTGTCTAAACTGATTACTGAAATGAAAACAAAGGTTTCGCCATCTATGCTCGCAGCCAATTTCGTAAATCTCGAAAAAGACATTGCGATGGTCAACGAGAGCGAGGCAGACTGGCTTCACCTCGATGTCATGGACGGAGTGTTTGTCCCCAACATATCTTTTGGCTTCCCAGTTCTTGAGTCTGTGGCCAAAATCTGCAAAAAACCTCTCGATGTGCATCTTATGATTGTACAGCCCGAGCGCTATATCAAACAGACCGCAAAAATTGGCGCCATGATGATGAACGTACACTACGAGGCTTGCACACACCTGCACCGCACAGTTCAGGAAATTCACGAGGCAGGCATGAAAGCCGGTGTCACGCTAAATCCGGCGACACCCGTGTCTGTGCTTGAAGACATAATCGGCGACATCGAAATGGTGCTGCTGATGAGCGTAAATCCGGGATTTGGAGGTCAGAAATTTATTGAGAATACAATCTCAAAGGTTGCCAGACTGAAGGAAATGATAGCCCGGCACGGCAGCAAGGCTTTGATACAAGTAGACGGCGGCGTACAACAGGAAACAGCTCCGAGACTCGTAGAGGCCGGTGTCAACGTGCTTGTCAGCGGCAGCTACATTTTCAAAGCCGACGACCCGAAAGCAACAATTAGCTGGCTAAAAAGACTTGGAGAGAAATAAACATTGAAATCTGTAGTGCCGCTACATGTTGCGGCACTGCATTCAATACTGTTCTAACTCCAGCTCCTGCGAGCGCGCCATACGGCGCATGTTGAGTATGGCATAGCGCATGCGTCCGAGAGCTGTGTTTATACTGACATTGGTACACTCGGCAATTTCCTTAAACGACAATTGCTGATAATATCTCATGTAGACAACCTCACGCTGAGGAGTAGGCAAAAGATTCATTATCTTCTTTACATCCTCCATCACCTGATCGTTTACATATCTGTTCTCGATGTTTATATCAAGCACATTGTCGCCACCAAGATTGGCGAGGTCGTTACCGTCTGAGGTCTCAACGATTTTCTCCACCTTGCGGTCACGGTACAAATCCATTATGACATTGTGGGCAATACGCACCAGCCAGGCGCTGAACTTGCCGCTTGTGACATAACGTTTTTGCTGCAGCTTGGTAATGACCTTAACGAATGTCTCCTGAAAAACATCCTCAGCCTTTTCCCTGTCTCTGACAACGAAAAGAATATAAGAAAACAACTTGGTCTGATTTCGTGACAATAACAGATCGAACGCCTTGTTATTCCCGTCAGCATAAGCCAATGCCAACTCCTCATCAGTCATTTCTGATAGTTTCTTCATTTCTTAATTTTTTTATTATTAAGTAAATGTCTTCCCTATAGGCGTTACGTTTTTGTTATTGAAATGTTAATTATTTCGGCAAAGTTAAGGATATTTTTCGTAAAGACAAACTTTTACGTGAAAATATTTATGAATAATTGCATTTTTAACAAAAAAAGAGGTTGGCGCAGGATGCTGCCAACCTCAAGCTATGATTTCGTAAATATCGAAATCCCTAAAAACATGTCGCAAATATAAAACTTATAAATGACAATTCCAAATTTTTAGGCGACAAAAGTCATTTTTTAACATATATACAGATAAAATAAGTGATTTTTGTCGTATGTTCTGTTATATTTTTATACCTTTGCAAAAGAAAGTAAAGTATTAGAACAACAAACTAAAAAAACAATCAAAAAAAAAAAAAAACAACATGATGAGACAAATCATTTCAACATTGCTCTTTTTGATTTTCCTACCCATCGGCATATTGGCTCAGGGATGGAACGAAAGTGAGTACAAAAAAATCGAGAGCGGCATCAGAACTCCGCAGTTTGCTGACAGGACATTCTACATCAAACAATTTGGCGCCAAGGAGAATGCGACAGCAGCAGCCAACCAGAAGGCCATAAACAAGGCCATCTCCACATGTTCTGCCAAGGGAGGCGGAACGGTTGTTGTGCCCAAGGGTGTATGGAACACTGGCGCAATCAGGATGAGAAGCCATGTAAATCTGCATCTTGAAGAGGGAGCGACAATTCTTTTCGCCTTCAAGCCCGAGCTTTATCCATTGGTGAAAACATCCTGGGAAGGCTTGGGATGCTGGAACTATTCGCCATGTATCTACGCCTACGGCGAGACCGATCTCGCCATTACTGGCAAGGGTACCATTGACGGAAACGGAAGCAGAGAGACATGGTGGCCATGGTGCGGTGCTACAAAATTTGGATATGTAGAAGGCCAGACCAAGGAATCGCAGAAACTCGGCAGTCGCGCACAGTTGCTGAAATACGCAGAGGACGGTGTGCCTGAGGACGAGAGAAAGTTCGGCATGGGACAAGGTCTGAGACCTCAGCTCATAAACTTCAACCGCTGCGACGGTATCATTATTAAAGACGTAAAACTTACGAACTCTCCTTTCTGGGTAATACATCCGCTGTTGTCTAAAAACATCACTGTCGACGGAGTATATATCTGGAACGAGGGACCAAACGGCGACGGATGCGACCCTGAGGCTTGCGAGAACGTGCTTATACAAAACTGTACTTTCCACACAGGAGACGACTGCATTGCCATAAAGAGCGGACGCAACAACGACGGACGTCTATGGAACACGCCAAGCAAGAACATCATAATACGCAACTGCACCATGGAAGACGGGCATGGAGGCGTGGTTATCGGCTCTGAGATTTCTGGCGGATGCCAGAATGTATATGCCGAGAACTGCCACATGGACTCGCCAGACCTCGACCGTGTGCTCAGAATAAAGACCAACAACTGCCGCGGCGGCCTCATAGAGAACATAAACATGAGAAACGTGACGGTGGGACAATGCCGCGAGGCAGTATTGAAGATAAACCTCGACTATGAGTCTAAAGAGCTTTGCTACCGTGGCTTCCAGCCTACGGTAAGGAAGGTTTACATGGAAAACGTAACCTGCCAGAAGAGCAACTATGGCGTACTGGTAATAGGACTCAACGAGATAGAGAACGTTTACGATATAACCGTAAAGAACTGCAAGTTTGACGGTGTGGTAAAACAGCCTGTAAAGATAACAGGAAAAACCCGCGACATGAAGTTCGACAACTTGTTCATAAACGGACAGCTGATACTCACCGAAGCCGACAAGCCATACAAGAACTACTCGCAATGGATGACATGGTCGGAGATGAACAGTTACCTGAGAAGCTACCTGCTTGACTTCTCAAAGAAACCAAAATGGAGCTACGTGATGGGAATAGAGATGGAGAGCATGCTCGACACTTATCTTAGATATAAGGATGAGAAAATTGTAGACTATCTTTGTGAATATCCTGCAACAATGATCGACCAGCAAGGCAACGTCACAGGCTACAAGCTCGAGGACTACAACCTTGACAATGTGCGCACGGCAAAATTTATATACCGCATGAACGAGCTGTTTCCAGCCGAAAACCTGCAAAAGGCTCTCTACACCTTGTTTAGCCAGTTAGAGAAACAGCCACGCACCAACGAGGGGGTATGGTGGCACAAAGCCATATATGCCAACCAGGTCTGGCTCGACGGAATATTCATGGGACTCCCCTACTACACTCTTGCCGCACCTTCGCTCAAAGGCATGAAGAAGGCACAGAATAAATATTGGAAAGATGCCATAGACCAGATTATAAAGACCGACAAGCGTACATACGACCCGAAAACAAACCTCTGGAAACACGCCTGGGATGAGACCCACACCGCTTTCTGGGCTGACAAGGAGACAGGACAGAGCAAGCACACCTGGGCAAGGGCTTTGGGATGGTATGTCATGGCTATGACAGAGGTGCTCGACGTATTGCCTGCCGAATATCCAGGCCGCAACGATGTTGTCGCTTTGTTGGAGAAGACCATGAGGTCTGTAGTCGACTATCAGGACAAAAAAACAGGAGTCTGGTACGATGTTCTTGATGTAAAAGACAAGCGCAACTATCTTGAGTCCACAGCCTCGTCTATGTTCGCGTACGTCATGCTGAAAGGCGTGCGAAAAGGATATCTTCCAAAAGAATTCCGCAAGCACGGCATTAAGGCATTCAACGGCATTGTGGAGAACTTTATAAAGGTAAATGCAGACAAGACAATCTCACTTACCAACTGCTGTGCCGTATCAGGTCTCGGCCCGGCACCTGGCCCATACGTAAAGAAACCAAACTTCAAGCGCGACGGCAGTTTTGACTACTACATGAGCGAGCCAATAAGAGACAACGACGCAAAGGGCGTAGGCCCCTTCATCTGGGCTGCACTCGAGATGGAATGCATGCCAATTGATGGGGGTAAGGAGTAAGAAGTAAAGTGAGGCTGTAGGGCCGCTATGAATAGCGGCCGCAAATAGTCCATACAGGCATAATAATCCAAATTAACGTACTTGGTTGCGGGCGCTATTCATAGCGGCCCTACAAATTTCTAAAACAACAATTATGAAACGTAAAATAACTACAATAATTGCAGCAGTTGTTTCGGTTGCTGCAATGGCACAGGCTCCGGCATTCCCCGGAGCTGAGGGCTTTGCGAGATATACAACAACGGGAGGAAGAGGCGGCAAGGTGTTGCACGTAACCAATCTCAACGACTCGGGCACCGGCTCACTCCGCCAGGCCCTGCAGAACACATCCGGCAAGAGAATAATAGTTTTCGATGTATCAGGAACCATTGCCCTGAAGAGTAATCTCACAATAAAATATGACGATGTAACAGTTGAGGGACAGACAGCTCCCGGCGACGGTATAACACTTCGCGACTATTCGCTTGAAAATAAGGCGAACAACGTTATTGTAAGATTTATAAGGGTAAGGCGCGGCAATGCAGTCGACGTAAACGACGGAGCCGACTCTTTCTGGGGTAAAAACAGGAACAATATCATCATAGACCATTGCTCTATGAGCTGGAGCATAGACGAGACCGCATCTTTCTACGACAATAAAAACTTCACCATGCAATGGTGTACTATAGCCGAGAGCCTAAACAATGCCGGACATGACAAGGGTGCTCATGGATATGGCGGTATCTGGGGCGGAAAGAGTGCCTCGTTCCATCATAATCTGCTTGCCCATCATACCAACAGATGCCCAAGACTTAACGGTGCGCGATACGGCTGGGGAGGCACTGCCGACGACAACTACGCAAGCAGCATACTTGCCGAACAAGTAGACCTCAGAAACAACGTCATGTACAACTGGGGGCAAGGAAACGGCGCATACGCAGGGATGGGCGGATTCCACAACATCGTGAACAACTATTACAAATATGGTCCCGCAACTAAGAACAAATACCGTGTATTCCAATGCGGCCACACCTCAAATGCGTCTGGCGAGGTTATTCCAAAAAACACCTACGGCCACTTCTATATCAACGGCAACTACGTAAGAGACAAAGGTGAGAACTACGACTGGAACGGCGTTATTGTAGATGACAACAATGCTACCATCTGGGACACCATCCGCCTCGAAGCACCAATAAATACAGGAGCTGTAACAACCCATAAGGCACAGACTGCATTCGACAAAGTATTAGCATACGCAGGCGCCTCATACAAACGTGACGCTGTGGATGCGAGATACGTTAACGAGGCGAAAAACGGAACGGCTACATACAAGGGGCATGTAACAAAATTGGCTGGTATTATAGACTCTCAGGACGATGTAAACGGATGGCCAACACTGATAAGCAAACAAAAACTGACAGATACCGACAACGACGGCATGCCCGACATTTGGGAAACTGCGCATGGCCTCAACCCTAACAACGCTTCCGATGCCTCAGCCTACACCATCGACAAGAAAGGGTACTACACTAATATAGAAGTTTACTGCAACGCTCTCGTTGAGGATTTGATGAAGGCCGGAAATGCAGACGCCATTGAGGCTGTAGACGAATACTATCCAGAGACACAGAAGGTGGAAGGCATTCCATATTATGACGGATCTGAGGCTGAGGGAGGATATGGCGTAGACCCGGAGCCGACAGACCCGGAAACTCCAGCGGGAGAAAAGGTATCGTACACCCTGTCGCAAGACACTTATTCCAATAGTCCCTCAACTGCGACATGGAACTTCAGCAACGGACTCTCCATATCGAACGAAAGCGGCAAAGCCTATCAAGCAGGCAACGAGAAGGGCATCAAATATTCGGCAAATGTGCAATACACCATCTCGCTGCCCGAGAACATAAGCATTGACTCACTAATATTTTCAGGCTATGACAACTATCAGGGAACAGATGCTTACATTGCAGAACTTGCCGGCACAACGTTTGATGAGACCGATTATGTGTTCCCGCAAAAAGACGCAGACGGCAATTATATTATGACAACACAAAAAATAATTCTGAACACACCTGCAAAGAATCAGTTGACATTCACTCCGAAAGGAAAACAGGTGGTATGGACAATAGACCTGTATGGCACAAACACCACAACGTTTATAGCTGGTACCGACAATGACGGCTGCACCGGCGAAAGACAATTCTACAATATACAGGGAGTAAACATAGGCAAGCCGCAAAAAGGACTCGTCATAGTCAAAAACGGCAATGTCACAAGGAAAAAAATATATTAAAAAGGCTGGGGAAATTCACATTTCTCCGCAGTCAGCACATTTTTGTACAATTTAATAATATTTTAACGTACAGCCTGCTGGCATACAAACTATTTTCCTTAACTTTGCAAAAAGTTATTAATAAAAAAAAACATTATGAACAAAATTCTACGCTTATCTCTTTTAGCGGTGCTTGCTCTGGCAACAAGCATCAGCTTTGCAGAAACAGTCATCTGGCAGGAAGACTGGTCAACAGCCTCTAAAGACCAGACTCCGACAGAAGTAAACCCAAACTACACTTTCGGTAACGGAAAAGGTACTACAAAAATCTACATGGAGAATTTGGCTGGCGGCACAGCTCCGGAGCTTCTTGTGGCTAAGAGTAACGGTTTCCTTACTGCAAGCGTTGACCTTAAAGGTGCAAACGGTGATATGACCTTACGCTTTAAGACAAACAAGACCATCGCCGTAACATCAGAGACTACAGGTGTTACAGTCGGTGAGGCAACAAAGACAGGCTTCGATTATGAGTTGACTGTCAATGTACCGGCCGGTGTCACAACATTGTCACTCACTTTCACCAGCACAACAACCTCAAATGCGCGTCTCGATGATATTGTTCTCTTCCAAGGTGAGGCTAAGAAAACTGCCGGACTGTCTTGGGGGACAGCATCAAGAGATGTGACAATAGGCTCTGAGGACAACAAATTCCCAACCCTTTCCAACACCAACAACCTGCCTGTAACCTACGCGTCAGACAACGAGGAAGTTGCAAAAATCGATGCTGAAGGCGTTGTAACTCTTATCGCCGCAGGTAAGGCCGTTATCTCCGCAAGCTTCGCAGGAAACGACGAGTACGAGGCCCAGACCGTCTCATATACACTTACTGTAAAAGCCGCATCTACTGTTGACATCTCAAACACTCCCGAGACAGCCTACACCGTAGCAAAGGCTCTTGAGCTAATCAATGCCGGTGAGGGACTTGACACAAAGGTATACGTCAAGGGTACAGTCTCGACAATCACCGAGATAAACATGCAATACGGCAATGCCACATATTTTATTTCTGACGACGGCACAACAACCAACCAGCTCAGTGTTTACAGAGGATACTACCTCGACGGTGAGAAATTCACGTCAGAAGACCAGTTTGAGGTTGGTGACGATGTAGTTGTATATGGCAAGCTGGTTCTTTACAACAGCAAGACCCCTCAAATCACCACAGGCAGCACCATGTATTCAAAGAACGGCGTGACTGCAGGTGTAAACGGCGTAACAGCCGACATGACTGCCAAAGACGCTCCTGTATTCAACCTTGCCGGACAGCGTGTGAGCGGCAAGTTCAATGGGATTGTAATACAGAACGGAAAAAAGTTCATCAACAGAAAATAGAATTCCATTTCCATTGTTGCTTTCCACACGTCTAATCACAAAGGAGCATACAAATAAAACAAACACGGCACCTGTTAACTGCAGTTATCGGGTGCCGTGTTTTTACTTGCGGGTTAAGTTTTCAATGTCTCCCTAAGGAAGACTAAAATTTTGTGCTCAATTATTTCGCATTAACGAATTTATGTCCGTTCCTGATTACAACACCTTTTGTGCCAGAAGAGACCCTCATGCCAGAAAGATTGTATATATCTCCATCCGCAACAGGTGCAATGACATGGGAAACACCATCGGAGCCGACAAATTCAAAGCCATAGAAATTGACGCTGTTCACAGGATATTCAACATTCACATCGCCTGCCTTTGCAGAGACCGAGATAACAGGATACACATTCTTCTCTTCTCCGCCGATAACAGCCTTAACAGCATCAGACTCAAGAAGAAGCTCATTGTATAGCTCCGCATCAGACTGCTTAAGAACAACGTTGCGGTCAAGCGCAGAGTTGCTGCCCGTACGCGCATACACCTTTACGACACCGTCTGCTGGAAGAGTTAGTTTCAATGCGTTCTTTGAGGAAGACTTACCGCCCGTCTTCAAACGCATTTCGAATTTAACATAGCTGTCGGCTGTACCGAAATAAGCAGTATTCGCATCTATCTGATGCTTGCTTTTATCGGTATCTACAGTTGTCAGCACAAAACCGTTCTTCTCAAACGTCTCTGGAACTGCGCCTTTTTCCGTAGCTTCAGTAAATACAATCTGCTGCGCAGACACTGTTGCAGCAAAAGCGACTGCTGCAATAAGAGTAAAAATTTTCTTCATAATGTTATTGGTTATTAAGTTATTGACAATGCAAAAATATGGCAAACAGGAGCAATTCAAATTCATTTGAAAATTGCAGAGTGCAGCCTATCTTCTGCAAAGGTAATAATAAAATCTGACAATCCCACTCCTTTTACAGGAATATTTTCAGGTATTCTCCCAAAACAACATGCACAATATGCATATCAAAACGTAGATATATGGATAAATTTCCAATGACATGCCTGACTCACAAACTCCAAATGCAAATATTCTAAAGTTCAAGATGTGTCATAAAGTGATAAAAATCAGAGGGTTGATAAATTTTTATAAAAATAAAACAACATTTACACTTGTATTTGAATACTTTTTCGTAATTTTGCAGATGAACAAATCAATACAAATCTACACTAATCTAATAATTTTTAAGTATGTCTGGTTATTTGAACAACATTCGAATGGCGCTATTGTTCCTTTTTCTGCTTTTCACATCGGGAACAATCACAGCGCAAACCATCAAAGGTTCAGTAAAAGACAATACCGGCGAACCCATTATCGGTGCCACTGTTATGGAACAGGGCATGTCTGGCAATGGTACTGTAACCGATATTGACGGTAACTTCACAATTAAGCTGAAGGGAAAAAGCAGCAAGTTGAGCGTATCGTACGTTGGTATGAAACCTCAGGTAGTTAACATCGGCAGCAAAACATCTGTCAGCATCACACTCGAAGACGATGCCACAAACCTTAACGACGTTGTTGTAATCGGTTATGGTACTGTAAAGAAGAAAGACCTTACCGGTTCGGTTGCCACTGTAAGCAACAAGGCTTTGACAGAGGTTCCTGTAGCATCTGCTACAGAGGCTCTTACCGGCAAGATGGCTGGTGTGCAGGTAACAACCACCGAGGGCTCACCAGATGCGGAGGTAAAAATCCGCGTACGTGGCGGAGGCTCAATCACCCAGAGCAACGAACCTCTTTATATCGTTGACGGTTTCCCTGTTGAGACTATCAGCGACATCCCGGCAACCGACATTGAGGACATCACCGTACTGAAGGACGCTTCCTCGACAGCCATCTACGGTAGCCGTGGTGCCAACGGTGTAATTCTCGTCACCACCAAGAGCGGTAAGAGCGGCAAGGTGAACGTAAGCTACAACGCCTACTACAGCTGGAAGAAGATTGCAAGCACATTCGATGTGCTGAACACCTACGACTACGCTAAATGGCAGTACGAGCTGGCTCTGCTGAAGAATGAGAACGACCTCAGCTCTTATACTCAGTATTTCGGCGAATACCAGGATATGGATCTCTATAAGAATATAGGTGGCAACGACTGGCAGGACATTGTTTACGGCCGCACAGGGCATACATTCAACCACAATGTGAATATCACCGGCGGTACCGATCAGATAAAGTATGCTTTCAGCTATGCCCACATGAACGACAAGGCCATACAGATTGGTTCTTCGTACAAGCGTGACAACTTCAGCCTGAAACTTAATACCAAGCCAACAAAGCGTACTACACTCGACTTCCAAGTACGCTATTCTGACACAGACGTAAATGGTGGCGGTGCACAGGATGCCACAGGTGCCTACGATACCGACCGTCGTCTGAAGTATTCGGTGATTTACACTCCAATACCTCTTGCTAACCTCGACTCTTCTGCTGGTGCCGATGACGATGACCTCGGAAACCTCTACAACCCAGTCGAGGCACAGCGCGACAACGACAAGCGTCGTGAGAAGAAGACTCTCAACATGGCAGGTTCTTTCGGCTGGGAAGTCATCGACGACCTCCGCCTGAAAACAGAATTCGGCTATGACGACTTCAAACAATACGATAAGAAGTTCTTCGGTCTGACATCATATCCGGTAAGAAACTATTCTGATTATCCTGATATGCCAAGTATCACCTTTGATGATACAAACCGTCATCGCTTCCGCAACACAAACACTATCAGCTACGATTTCAAGAAGCTTCTCAAAACTGACAAGCACAGTTTGAACTGGATGGTAGGTCATGAGTATGTCATCACAAAGAAAAGGACTCACTCTGACGAGATTCACGGCTTCCCGACAGACTTCGACTCAAGCACTGCTTGGAAGTTAGCTGGTCAGGGCAAACCTGTTAAAGTGAATGATTTCTATAGTGCAGACGATAAGCTGTTGTCTTTCTTCACTCGCGCTAACTATAACTTTATGGACAAGTACTTGCTTAGCGTTACTTTCCGTGCCGATGCATCGTCTAAGTTCAACAAGGACAACCGCTGGGGCTACTTCCCATCAGCTGCCGTTGCATGGCGTATCTCTTCAGAGCCATTTATGAAGGGAACGAAGAAGTGGCTTGATGACTTGAAACTCCGTTTCTCTTATGGTACTGCTGGTAACAATAATATACCTACAGGTCAGTTGAGTCAGGAGTATATGGCTCTTACTGGTCCTGCAACACAGTGGGTGAATGGTTTCGATACTTTCTGGGCTCCTTCCAAGAACATGGCTAATCCAGACTTGAAGTGGGAAACAACCATCACACGCAATGTCGGTGTCGACTTTACCTTCTTCGGTGGCATACTGAGCGGTAATGTCGAGGCTTATCTCAACACTACCAAGGACCTGCTCATTGCATTCCCTGTAGGCGGAACAGGCTACGACTCACAATACCGCAACATGGGCGAGACCGAGAACAAGGGTATTGAGGCAACACTTACATGGCATGCCGTAAACAAGAAAGAATGGGGCATTGACGTTAATGCAAACATTGGTTTCAACAAGAACAAAATCAAGGATCTCGGAGCAATGGAAGACTTCGGATGGAACAGCCGCTGGGCATCTACCGAGATTGGACAGGACTACTGGCTTGCTGTAGGTCAGCCTGTAGGACAAATCCGTGGTTATCAGTGTGCAGGCCGCTACGAGGTTAGCGACTTCGAGAGATACGACAACGTTACAAAGAAGTGGATTCTTAAAGAAGGTGTTGCCGATGCAACTCCTGTAATTGGCACCGTTCGTCCAGGTTCGCTGAAACTTGTTGACCAGCCTGGCGAAGACGGAACACGCAACGGCACCATAGGTGAGGAGGACAACGTCATTATCGGTGATGTTAATCCTGACTTCACAGGCGGTTTCGGCATCAATGCACGCGCTTACGGCTTCGACCTCTCTGCACAGTTCAACTTCAGCGTAGGCAACGAGATCTACAATGCCAACAAGATTGAGTTCACATCTACCGGCAAGTATCAGTACCGCAACATGATTACCGACATGGCTGACGGCAAGCGTTGGACAAACCTCAACGAGGACGGTACACTATGTAACGACCCTGCAAGACTTGCAGAGATGAACAAAAATACCACAATGTGGTCACCATACATGAGCAAGATGGTGCTTACAGACTGGGCTATCGAGAATGCGTCGTTCCTGCGCCTTAACACTCTCTCACTTGGCTACACTCTGCCAGCCAACATTACAAAGAAAGCGGGCATCAACAGCCTCCGCTTCTACGTAACTGCTTACAACGTATTTACAATTACCAATTACAGCGGAGTAGACCCAGAGTCTGACTGTATCCGCAACACAGCCCTTACCCCATGTGTTGACTACTCTGGTTATCCACGCAGCCGCTCATTCGTAGTGGGCTTGAATTTGAACTTCTAAATAATATAAACAACGCATATTATGAACAAATATATAAAATCATCGGTTATGGCAATGTCGCTTGCCGCTGTGGTAAGCTCATGCGACATGGATGCGCCAACGATTTCAACCTTGGACGAGTCATCAGTCTTCTCGACATATTCTCTTGCCGAAGCCGAGGTGATGTCAATACATATCTCATTCGGCGAGACAAACTCCTACCGCGGACGCTTCCTGCCTTTTTATGGCTTGAACACAGACCTCGAAACCGGTAGCGGAACGTATCCCTCACTCAAGGACCAGTCAAGCGACAAGCAAAGTCTCTGGAACTATTCCACCTTGCCTGCCAACGGACAGATGAATACCGACAATAACGCATACGCCAAATTCTATGAGGGCATCGAGCGTGCCAATCTCGCCATAGAGGGCATCCGCAAGCACGGAAACATAGAGCAGAACAAGGATATGGCGCATCTTTTAGGCGAGGCTCTCACACTGCGTGCCGTCGTATATAATGATCTCGTGAAGGCATGGGGTGACGTGCCCGCACGCTTCGAGCCAAACAACTCCGGTAATATGTACAAAGCACGTGCCAACAAGGATGAGATTTACAAGCAGCTCCTTGCTGATCTGAAAGAGGCTGAGGATTACTGCTATTGGCCAAAGGAAAATGCTATCACAAAATCGACCGAGCGTGTGAGCAAGGCATTTGTGAAGGGACTCCGCGCGCGTATAGCACTCTATGCCTGCGGTTATGCACTGCGTGGCGACGGCTTCCGCCGTTCCAATGACCCTGAGCTGTCTCAGGACAAGATGATGCAGATTGTAAAGGATGAGTGTCTTGACATTATCAACCAGGGATGCAACAACTTGGGAGAGTTTAAGGCTAATTTCGTGAAACTGTGTGAGGACAACGTGAATGCCGGCGATGAGTCACTGTGGGAGATACCGTTCTCTGACGGCCGTGGACGCGTGCTCTATACATGGGGTGTAAAACACAACGCCAGTGACCAATACACCAAGCAGGCACAGGGCGGTGTGAACGGACCTCTACCCTATTTATATTATGACTATGACGTGGATGACGTGCGCCGCGACATCACATGTGTGCCTTACGACTGGAGCAAAGATCTCGTAGAGGGCAAGTCACACCAGCAGTTGCGCGCCATCAACAAGTGGTGCTTCGGCAAGCTGCGCTATGAGTGGATGAAGCGTATAGTCACATCCACCAATGACGACGGTATCAACTGGCAGTATATGCGCCTTGCCGACGTGTATCTTATGGCAGCTGAGGCAATCAACTATCTCGACGGTCCTACAGCCGCATGGCCATATATGAAGCCTGTACTCGACCGTGCACTTCCTGCCGCAAAAGTGTCTGCTCTTCAGGCAAAATACACAGCAAGCAAGGATGCGTTCCTGAAAGGTATTGTAGAGCAACGCGCATTTGAGTTTGCAGGTGAGGCTTTGCGCAAGGCAGACCTTGTACGCTGGGGAATCATCGACGAGAAGATGGCAGAGGCTAAACAGAAGCTCACAGACCTTGCCAACCGTCAGGGCGCATACGCAGACCTGCCTGTGAAGATTTACTGGAAGCTGGTCGAAGACGGTGAGACAATCCAGATTTACGGATTGAACCATGGCGATACCGACGACCAAGGCTCTAACCTGAAAGAAGAGGGATATGCAGCCAAGGACTGGTTCGTATCAAGCAAGGATGGTGTCAACATCATCACCGACGACTATATCAACGGTCTTTATGTAAAACAGCCAAGCCTTAACTACCTATGGCCTATATGGCAAACATTCGTTGACAAGAGCAACAACATGCTCAACAACGACGGCAATCTCGGACAGTTGTAATATAAAACAAAAGAAACGTGAATAATATGAAGAAAATAGCATTATATACAATGATGTTTGGGCTGGGCTCGCTCGCCCTGACATCCTGCGGCGACGCGATGGACGAATTGACAGGCATTGTGCTTGACCGCGACTTCGCCCCTATCGGTCTTGAGGCCAAGAGTGCCACTGAGAACAGTATCACCCTGGAGTGGACGAAGTCACATGATAACGTGACATATACCGTTGAGCTGTTTGCTGATGACAGTCTGGCATTTGAGGGAACTGCAAGCAACACGTTTACAGACATAGAGGCTGTGAAACTTAAGATTACAGGGCTTGTATACGACACAAAATACTCTGCACGTGTGATGACTGTCAACAACAATGACGAAAACCGCAATTCTAAATGGAGTACGGTGTTCTTCAGAACATCGGCACAGCAGATATTCAACACTCCATCAGAAAGCGACATTGCCGACCGCAGTGTTATTATGACATGGCCAGAGGGCGAGGCTGCGACATCTGTAAGAGTTTATGTTGACGGCGTAATGGTGAAGGAACAAGCTGTAACGGCAGCAGATGTTGCAGCAGGAAAGGTTGTCGTTGACGGACTCACTCCTGAGACAACCTATACAATACGCCTTTACAACGGCGAGAAACAGCGTGGCTCAAAGACCATAACAACCATTGCCGACCTTAACGGCGCAACACTCGTCCATGCCGGTGATGACTTGCGCTCTATGATTGAGACGGCTGAGGCCGGACAGGTATTCGCACTCTATGGCGGCACTCATTTCATTGCTGATGCTGATGAAGAGGGCAAGGCCGGGTCTGCCAAGGTAAGCAAGAACATCGTGATAAAGGGCATCTATCCCACAAATGTTCCTGTTGTGAAAGGACGCTTTGAGATTCTTGACGGCGCTTCTCTTGAGCTCAACCAGATAGTGCTTGACGGTGCAGACAACTCTACCACCGACCAGGCATTCAACTTCAAGACCGCAGATGTCACATATCCGTTGCTTAGCATACAGAACTGCGAGGTATGCAACTTCGGAAAGGGAGTATATTATCTCAATGTTGCCTCAACAGTGAATAAGCTTGAGTTCCGCAACACACTTATCCACGGCATCATCTGTGACGGCGGCGACATGTTTGACTGCCGCAAGGGACGTATCGACGAACTTAGCTTCATCGGCTGTACAATGTATAACAGCTGTGCCAGCCGTGATTTCATCCGTATGGACGATGCGTCTTCCGCTCTTGGCGGCACACCTGTGATAACAGTCGACAAATGTACTATAGACGGCTGCGCCAATGGCGGCAAGCGACTGCTCTATGTCCGTTACGTTGGCAATGTCATCAACTGGACAAACAATTTGGTAACCAATACCGGTGCCGTATGGAGCAACCAGTCGAAGACCGCTGTTCCGACATTCCAGAACAACGTATACTTCAACTGCTCTAAGCTGAACAAGGCAGATGTTGAGGGTAAGACGAACATGTTTGCCGACGAGTCAGGCAAGGAACTCGACCCGCAATACAAGGATGCCGCAAATGGCGACTTCACTGTTGGAAATGAGGATGTGAGCAAACTGGGCGTTGGTGACCCAAGATGGTAAACAAAAACTTACCCACAATATAAAGGCTACACTTCCAAGTGTGGCCTTTATTTTTTCGCCATACTCAAAATATAACATGCGAAACTATGGCGGAAAGCCTGTAAATGTGTATCTTTGCACCAATAAAGGGAAAACGATAATGGAATATATGTCACAAGAAGGCTACGACAAGCTCGTAGCCGAACTGCATCAGCTGGAAAACGTTGAGCTGCCAAGAGTGAGAGACGCTATAGCAGAGGCACGCGACAAGGGAGACCTCAGTGAGAACTTCGAATACCATGCGGCAAAGCGTGAGCAGGGAAGGCTGCTCGGACGCATACGCTACAAGCAAAGAGTATTGGAATTTGCGAGAGTTGTAGACAAGAGCAGGCTGCATAGTGACAGTGTTGGCTTGTTGAGCAAAGTAACAATCACAAACATGGGCAACGGCAAACAAATGACCTACACACTGACAAGCCCTTCAGAGTCAAATCTCAGAGAGGGCAAGTTGTCGATAAAGTCGCCTATCGCACAGGCTCTGCTCAATAAGAAACCCGGCGACACTGTTGAGGTACAAGTACCGGCAGGCAGGCTCACGCTGAGAATTGACAACATAGAATTGTAAGTAAATTTTCAAACGCATCCTTATGAATGCGCTCATGCTACCTCTTGCGTTGCCAAACGCTTATATATGCGTTCTGAATAAGATTATTAATCTTAAGGCAGTAAGATTAATAATCTTAAGGCGATAAGATTAATAATCTTATCGCCAACGCAGCCGCATGCGTTTTTAAACGGATACCAATGACTCTGGCTGCACATACGGAAGAATGCCGCAAAAATGTCAAGAATAATTCCCCTGTATATGTTTTCGTATGCAAGTTCTATGGAGAAACTGTTATTTTGCTTTCACAAATTTACCGTCAGAGGTTACTCCTCCCACCGAGACACGCACTCTTGTCTCACGGCTATTGTTGTAGAGCTTAACGCTAAAGTTGCCGTCATCATCGGGCATGGCGTTAGGATTCCAATAGAGTGTGCGCCTGTAGTCTTTTGTTCTTGTTGGTTTTGCCTTTGAATAGTCAGGACTATAGAATTTCTTTGGCTCTGCTATGCCGTCAAACATATAGCGGCGGTCACAATACGTGTAGCGTGTTCCATTGTCGGGCAAAAGCTCATATACCATTGTTATGTCCTCAAGATTCAGCGACTCCGTGTGGCGGTCTTCGGGATTGCGTGGCTCATAATCGGTATAGAATCGGAAATTGTTTATGCGCTTCAGATGCAGATTATTGAAGACAACGGCATTGCTGCGGTTCTTAAGGTTTTCAAGATGAGCGCTAAAGTTCTGATAAAACACATAGCGGTCGTCAAACATTGCCCTGACATTGTAGTTGCGGAAACGGCTCATGTTGCCATAAACAGTATAGCAGCCGATATAAGGGAAAGTGCCCATATTTACCACGCCCCACGACAATCCGCGGTCGGTAGCCTCATTATAAAGGTCGTAAGCATCTATTACGTATGCCGGTTTGTTTAAGTCTACGGCACGGCGGCTACGCTTATTGGCATCAACCTTTACTGTTGAAAGTGTATGGTCGCCGTCGAGCTTACTCATATCTGCACCTTGCAAAGCGTCAGACATAAGGTCGCGCCACTCGGGCTGGTGAGTCTGATACCAGTTGTAGGGATGCGAGAATACCGGGTAGAACAAATCTTGCTTAACATAGAAATCGGGATACCACTCCTCGTCAAGCCTGTGCTTGTCCTTTCCTTTTTCCATCGACTTCTTCACAGAGTCTTTCTCGTTGTATGCCTTAACGAACAATACAGCCTTTCCGTAGAAAGGTGGAAGCTCAAACATGAAATGTCCGCCGTTGGTGGTTTTCTGCACGGCTCCTGCTGACATACCGTCTTTGGTAATCTCAGCCTCTACGAGCACCTCACGCTTCAGATTGCCGTGGTTTACACCAAGATATTCATCCGGCACCGCCTCGGCCTCTCCAGAGCCTTCTGCCTCAGAGTTTTCCTTTGCCGCCTCGTCAGCAGCACGCTGGTTGTCGCCATCTCTTTCTGAATTTGCAACAGCACTCTCACCGCTCATCGGGACTCCTCCCTCGCTCACAGCCTCCTCTGCCTGCTGTATAGACTTGCTCGCCACACTCTGATGGTTATCTAATTTTTCAATATCATTGATTGTCAGCAGATTGACACTCAACATCTTGTTCACCGTCCCCTCGTATGTCAATGTTCTCTCAGGAGTATACCTCAGCATGGGCACACGTGTATAGCGCCGCCACCCCTGTACCATCATCAAATTGTCCAATGCCTGCGTATGTTCCTCGTCGCGGCTCTCAAAATAATATGCAGGCGAGGCTATAAAGCCCTTCAAATCAGAGCAAAGCAGCATCTCGGTTGCCATATCTCCATCATCGTAGGTAGTATCGTCGGTTCTGCCGTCACGCACAGAAAGAGCGAGCGGCATTTTTGGCTCGGCACCGGAAAGGCTGAGCTGTATAGGCTCAAACGGCTGATAGTCGAGCTTATCGGTAGAAACCGAAACATTTCTTACCGCATCGCCATTGTCAACAAAGAACAACCTCGATGCCAACACGTTGGCATTGCCGTCGAGAAGCATAAGCTCGCAAACGCCTGTAGGCAATTTGTCGAAAGGAATATCTGCCGATGTCTGGGCTGTACGCTCAAATAGATGCAGGGCACCACGGCACATCACGGCGTATGCGGCAACACTGACATTCTTTGCCGTCCACGATGCCCTACCCTTCACCATGGTCAAGGTTACACCCTGACTGTCTGTCTTCGGAAGCTTGAAGTCCCACTTTTTGCCATTCCACTCGAAGGTCGCCTTCTGTCCGTTAGGCACAACAGTAAAGGTACCGCGCCCCATGTACCCGGTCTTTAAAGGTGTACCGTCGCTTAACTCACCTGAAATCTGCAGAGCCTGACCGTCGTTGTCTGTCACTTCGAACGCAACTCTGTTCTTAACGCCCTCAAGCAGCGTTCCTCCCTCTGGATAGAAGCTCACTCTCAAGCTTGGTTTCTCCACAAACTGCATTTCCTGTTTTGGTCTGCCATACATATATTTCCCGCTGTATTCACCGGCCTTTTTAGGTTTGCTGAATATAGGCAGCACACGGGAGTAAAGGCCGTCCCACTCACGGAAGAAGTCCTTAGCCATCTGGTTGTTATAGAACAGATGCTTGTCGTCGCGGGTGTATTCACGGTAGCCTACATTGAAATTCAGCATCCACCGGGTATAGGCACGAAGCTCATAGTAGCCGCTATAAAGACTGTCGGGCAATACAAACTGACCGCACGATACGCCCTTGCCACTGACAACTATGCGCTGGCGCTCTACTACAACACCATCGGGAGAAAGCAACTCCACATACAGCAATTTGCTCATGTTGGTAGGCGTATGGTTGTCGGCCCTGAGGACAAAGGCCTTATACCACAATGTGTCACCTATGAAATAGCAGTTGTTGTCGGTCTGCACATATACTTTTTCCTGAATCTGCGGTTTTTCGCTCAACAGTGCCTGAAAATTATCTAAAGCGTCGGCTTGCACATTTTCAAATTGGAGCGACAGCAAAGACAATACCAGCAAGAATACTCTTGCACTATGAATGTTCTGCATAATTTAATACATATTGTTATAATAATACCCTGCAAATATAATAAATTATTCTTATACCCAAATACTATATAAACATAATTTTACACATAAGAAAAGAAAAAGCCCCACAATTTAGTGAGGCTTCTTTATTGTCATTTGTTATTATCTGAAAGGCAGATACCAATTGTCAGGAACTGTAAGATCCTTAACAGGATTCTTATATTGCAGCTTACGCGCAAGCCAGCGGCCGCCAAAGTCAGAGCCATAGAGGGCAGCAGAGTTCTTGTGGCGTGCCAGACGCATAAGGTCGTACCAGCGTGTTCCCTCAAAAGCAAGCTCAAGAGCATACTCATCGCAGAGCAAATCTTCCATTGCATTGATACTGTCGGCCTTTGTCGCACCGACCTCAACTTTATAAATATCGGCAATCTGCTTCATTTTCAGTCCGACGATGGTGTCAAGCTGATATGGTGAGCGGCCAGGATAGTTGCCGTCGCCTGTCACACCACAACCATGCTGATGAATACCATAGTTGGTATCAGATATAGAAGCCGTCGCAGCCGGGAAGAGTGAGCGGAACTCATCAGAGAGGAACGGATATGTAGTCTGCAACAGAGTGCGTGTCTCAGGAGTGATGTAAGTGCGGTTCTCGTCAAGCAGAGCCTCTGTGATACCGTCCTTAAGTATTGCGAAAGCCGCATCAACATATCCCAGACGATTGAGAGCCTCCGCAAGATGCAGATAAATGGTAGAAGTACGATACAGATAAATGTTTCCGCTTCTATACTTTCTCACCCACTGTTTGGTTGAGTCGGCACCCTCACCCTTATCGACTATACTATTTACACGCAAATCACCCCATTTAATACCGCTAACATATTGCTGTGGCAATGCACCAGTCACCTTACGGTAATAATAAAAGTCACAGCTGTCCGAAATAGCCCAGTATGCATCTGAGGGCATAATCTGGATCTCATCCATTACGGCCTCTTCTTTTGATGTGGCATAATAGTTGTAACCGTATGTTGCCGGCAGAGCTGTCGTTGTGCCACGCAAGCGGTTTACAGCCATAGGAATATAGGATATATAGTCCACTGTAGAGTTATTGTTGTACATTTGCGACCATGTATACCCATTCGAGAAACCATCAAAATCTGACGGTTGATACACACCACCATTTGGGAATGACAAAGATATAAGTGGTAATGCGTAGCGGTTATGCACGTCAGCAACCCTTGTAAGATAAGTGGTATAATGCGATGCAGCCTTAGCATATTCGCCAGCCTCAAGATAAAGCTCACCAAGAATTACGTCAACAGGTATGAAACAATACTTGGTGTACATTGTTTTGCTTTCTCCCAAGTTTGTTCTACCTATATTAGGATTGTCGTACCATGGAACGTCATAACCTGTGTACTGCTCAAGGTCAGGAGCGAGTTGAGCTACAATCTGGTCAAGAGTAAGCTCAGGATAATTGCTGTTGTTAATCTGCGAGATTGTAGTAAGAGGCTCTGTGAAGAACGGAACCTTGCCATACGTGCGTGCCAGCTGCAGATAAGCCCATGCGCGGAATGCCTTGATTGCGGCATATTCCGGCATTGCAACAAGAGTACTACCGGTAAGCAATGTTGTATCGCGGTGTGCGATATAGTAGTTGCAGTTGTTGATAACACGATAGTAAACGTATGCCGAGTCGTATTTGCACGATGTGCCGGCAGAGAAATTTGCAAGCTGGCGAAGATTATTGTCTGTATACTCGGTTGTCTTCACAAGGTCGCCGCGCATCTCACCGATGAACACATACTGGTCGGCAAGCTGCTGCATAGCCTGCATTACGCCAAAAGCGAAATGTACGGAGTCTGTCTTGCTGTCAAGCTCCTTGTCGAAGAGTTGACGTGAGCTTTCAGACTCAAGCATGTCGGAGCAGCTTGGGAGTAACGCTACTCCCATAACTGCCACCAATGATATAATGATTTTTTTCATATCTTGAAATAATTAGAGTGTTAGAGGTTAATCTTTACGCCAAGTGAGAAGCTGCGTCCCTGTGCGAGGTTTCCGCAATCGATGCCCTGATAGAGCACACCATTGCCGATGCTGAACTCCGGGTCGCTGCCGAGATACTTCGTGAATGTGAGCAGGTTGGTGGCCTCAGCCCAGATGCTCAGTCCCTGCAGCCATGTCCAGTTAGACGGAACAGGAACCTTGTAGTCGAGCTTAAGAGTCTTAAGGCGCAAGTAGCTGCCGTCCTCAATCCACCGGTCGCTGAAACGGTTGTTGCCCATAGGGTCGCCGTAAGCAAGACGCGGATAGTCTGTAACCTGTCCCTCGTAGCGCCAGTGAGAGGTCTCTGCAACCTGCTGGTTGTAGAATGTGCTGCCGCTGTTCAGGATAGAGCGCTGGTAGTTGTAGACATCGTTGCCAAGGCTATAGTTCCACCCCATTGTAAGGGTAAGGCTCTTATAATTGACTGTGGCAAAGATGTTACCATAGATATCAGGATTAGGATTGCCTATTACTACCTTATCGGCCTCGCTGATTTTTCCGTCGCCATTCTGGTCTATGAAGTGAACATCACCCGCCTTGAAATTCTGACGCTGTCCGGCATTGTCCTCCATATAGAGATATCCTTTATCGCTGGCAGCAAGTGCGTCCTTATCCGATGCGAATACTCCTGCTGTCTCATAGCCATAGAAGAGTCCTACAGGGTTGCCTACAGAGGTGAGTATGTTCTTGTCGCCATATACAGATGTAGTATAGTCGCCGTCAGGAAGTTTGGTAACCTCGTTAACATAGTGGCCTACGCTTGCGCCAACCTCAACATTCCAGTTGCGGCTTACAACAGGCTTTGTTGTAACGTTAAGCTCAAAACCGGTGTTGCGAACCTCACCGTCATTTGTCCAATAGTTGTTGATACCGCCGATTGGGTTTTCAAAGGTCTTCATTGTGAGCAGGTCAGATGTCGTGCTTACGTAGAAGTCGAAACCTACACCAAGGCGGTTGTTGAGCATATAAGACTGAAGGCCGATGTTGAACTTACGGTTTGTCTCCCACTTAATCTCGTCGTTACCGATGTTGGTAAGCTGCAAGCCAATGGCGTTGTAGTTAAATCTCACTGCCGACAGGCTTGTACGCGCGGCATAGTTTGAGATATCGTCGTTACCGCTCATGTCGTAGCCTGCATTGATGCGCAGGTAGTTGATACCCATGTTGCGTGGGAACCATGACTCATTGCTCAAAACCCAACCGAGCTGAACGCTTGGGAAGATTGCCCAAGATACGCCACAAAGGTCTAAGCCACCGGCATTCTTACCGAAACGGCTGTTTGCCTCAGCAGACAGAGATACGGTTGCGAAGTAGCGGTTCATATAGTTGTAGTCGAAATTGCCATACCACTGGATATTTTTCCAAACATCGCTGTTACCGCCGATGTGCTGGTAGCCCTGGCTTGCATCCAATGCAGGGTTCTTGTCGTTGGTGGTAGAGTTGTACTCTGTTCTCAGGTCGTTATCGTCGAATGAGAAATAAGTATACTTGAAACCGCCGAATGCGCCAAGTGTGTGCTTGCCATACTGATGATGCCAATCGATATGAGTGTTGCTGACAACGTTGATTTCCTTAGAGAACAACGAGGCGGCCATACTGGTAACGGTACCAAGGTCGGCAATCTCGAATGGAGGCACACCGTTGTAAGGACGATGATAACGCTGTGAGTTACGGTCCAGGGTGTAACTGAACATTGATGTAAGGCTGAGGCTACGGTTTATAGTCAGTGTAGGCTCAATGCGCACATTGAAATATGTATTCTCTGCCTTGTTCTTGTTGTCACCGTTAGAGTTCTGGAGAATTGCCACAGGGTTGGCAAGTCCATATCCGTCACCAAGCTGGCTATAGATATCATCGTAGTCGCTGAGCAGGCTCGTGAAGCCGCCGACAATGGCATTGTACTGATAAGGGCTTACGATAGGAGCCTTGATAAGCGACAGGAATGTAGGCGAGGTGATAGCGGCTGCGCTGAGATCGGCCATTGCACCGTCGTCAAACACATTGCTGTTGGTACGGCTGATAGAGATATCGAACTTTGTCGTGAGATTATCCAATATGTTGATATCGGTATTGAAGCGTACGTTCATACGGTCGAAATCGTTCTTCTTAGCAGTGCTCTCAGCCTTGGCATAACCTACAGAGAGGTTGTACATACCGATATCGTCACCACCCTGCACGTTGATGCTGTAGTTTTGGGTGAGGGCTGTGCGGTAAACATAGTCGCTCCAGTCGGTATCGTTATGATATATGTGATAATAATATCCGTTTGGATCGTCGTTGAGGAAACGGAACGATATCGGCTGCGAGGCGTTGATGTTCTCTGGTACGGTACCGAGAATCTCTGTTGCGTATGTGCGGTACTGGTAAGCGTTCATCATTGTCGGCAACTGCGGTACGAGGCTGACACCTGCTGAGATGTTGGCATCGATACGTGTAGCCATAGAATGGCCACGCTTTGTAGTAATAAGGATAACACCATTTGCACCGCGTGAGCCATAGAGGGCTGTGGCATTCTTCAGCACCTGAACCGACGCGATATCATCGGGGGAGATGTTGGCAAGAATGTTGTTTGTCTGTCCGCTGTGCAGTGAGAGGCGGTTCTGCTGCAAATCCTGCTCTACCCCATCAATAACTATCAATGGTTGGGCATTGGCATTGAGAGAAGACAAACCACGGACAAACATGGCTGTTCCTACAGCTGGTGCTGCAGAGCGTGTTATGGCACGGACATCTGCTCCGAGAATATTCTCTATGTCTGTCTCAATAGTCAGCGAGTTAGACTTTGCCTCGAAACCGTTCTGAGCCGTATAGGTAGTTGTCTCACCATACATTGGACGGAACTTCTCAGGCAGCATCATAATGTTAATCTCCTCATCAGCATCAGCGGTGCTGACGGCAACTTGCTGAGGCATAAACGACGGAGAATGAACGTAAAGGCTGGTGGCAAATACAGGAACCTTGATGCTGAACTTACCGTCGGCACCAGTCATGGCTGTATAGCGCTCATTGCCAAGCATGCGAAGCTGGATACCGGCAAGCGGTTTCTTTGAAATCTGGTCAACAACAACACCGTGAAGAGTTGTTGTGGCATAGTTCTCCTTGACCTCGCGCTGACGGACAGGTTTCTTTATTACCACCTCTTCCTCCTCAGCCTCAGTCTCTGACTGTGCAAAGGCTACAGGGCAGAACGTCATTGCGATGGCGAAAAGCGATAGTCGAAGACCATTCTTTTCAATCTGATATTTCATTGTGCTCTTCATAATTAATTCTCTTTAGTGGCTTCAAATTCTTCTTTCTCTACAGGCTTAAGCAATATAGAGCAAATACGGAAGTCGCGTGTGTACTTAGCCATCATCTGCTGGTTGAATACACCGAAGTCGGTTGTTATCTTAAGGTTTGGATATATCTGTTCACCGAGACCATAGTAGCATACAGGGAATGTGAATGTTCCCACAGCCACAGTGTCGACTTTATACGGATCGTTCTCAACCTTCTGGTTAAGCTTCTTGGTTGCAAGTTTGCCCTTTGCATCGCAATAGCTGAGAGTAAAGTCAAGCTGGTTTGGCTTACGGAAACGAGTTCCATCCTCATTTGTTCCAAAATCAAAGCTTGGTGCGAGAACAACATAGATATTATAGGTTGTAGACAACACGTTAGGCAATTTTATGTCGATCTGTGGCTTACCATAGCTGCTCATAGGAGCGACATGAAGAAATTCGAGTTTTGTGGCACCTGGATTTTTCGGATTATAGCCGAAAACCTCAAAATATTCCTTTTCAAAATATTCTCCACTCTCTGTACCAGTCCAGACACGTCTGTATTCGCTTTTTGGCAATATTTGCTTTTCTCCGCACCATGCCTGCCAAGGATAGAAAGCTAAAGAGTCAACAATGCGGAATGAGCCATTACTCATTTTCTGCTCAGAGACTGTATGGCTCATTATCTCCTCAGGATTGGTGAAAGCGTAACGTGTGGTAGACAGCAACGTATCATAAGGCTGCTTTGTTTTGTCTTCAAGCCATGAGTTGTAGCGGTTGTTGTTGTTGTACACCAGATACCGCACAATATTTTTCACGGCCATAGAGTCGGCAGTATAAGCAGCATTGACAGTTACTGTAGATGTAGGAGCAGACGAGGTAGACGTGGCATCGTCAATATTCTGTGCCAGAGTGGTGTTGATGTAGTTGAAATAAGGCTTTATCTTAGCGTACTGCTTTACCCAAGCCTCGTTCGTCGGGACAAGCATTGTGAAAGAGCTGTCCTCATTCTCTACCTTTGCGTCAAGATGCTCATCGTCGAAAGCCGTGTTCGTAACAATCATAACAGAGTCGATGTAGGTCTGCTTTCCGTTAATGGTAGGGCCAAGCACGCTGTTCTTTGTATCGAGCACACTATGCTCATAGCGCTTGAAATAGTTGGCTGCGGAGTCGATACCCTCAACCGTGAACAGATGCTCATAGATGTTAGGATAGAACGGAGCAGCGCCGTTAAGCACGTGGATAATACCGTTTATACTCGGCTTGTTGAATGTTGATGAGCTTAAGGAAACACCTCCGTAGGTATACGATGCGCCATTACCCACGAAGTCAAAAGACTTCTTGTTCAGAGAGTGAACACGCTCGTCGACAGCACCCGACACACCATGGTTGTGCTCAGCTATATGGTTCTTGACAAACTGATAAAAAACAGTCTCTGCGTCTTTCTCCATCAATGCCTGGGCATCAAAGGTTCCATTAGCAGGAGCCCATACTGTATAGAAGTGCGACTTTGACAGCTCGTCATCAAAACCAGCCTTCTTTACAAGGGCGGCAAAGTCAGACAGCTCGCTGTTTTGGGAGATATTCTCCCACAATGTTCTGTCGGCAGAGATATTGACATCTGCTGGAACATCGTTATAATCTGAGAAATCGGAACATGCTGTTGCCGTCAGCAAGGCGGCAACAAGCATTGAACCATTCTTTATAATTGCGTTCATATATTGTGTTTTTATATTTATAGTATGGAGTTTCCGTAGGCTGCCGCACTGCTGCGGCAGCGATTTGGATTAATACCAGTCTTCAGAATACATGTTATTGTCTACCACATTCACCGGTACAAACTCTACGAAGTCGAGCTGCCACTTTAGGTCAGAGTCATCATTGATAACGTTCTTGAAACGGAACCAGAACTCATCACTCTGCTTAACGTTAACACGTCCGAGCACACGGCGAAGTGTAACAACACCGTCACCACGGCAGTTCTTAGTAGTCTTTGTATCACCATCATCGCCAGGGTGTCCGCAGAATGCGTAAGGACCACGCATATATCCACGGTTCTTCATAGCCTCGTCAGATGCGATGCCTTGGTCATCTTCCTCATAGAAAGCGGTCCAGCCTGTACGTGGGTCATCT
>CABSIA010000010.1 GCA_902477645.1 uncultured Prevotella sp.
CTCTTTTCCGTCTTCTCAGGCACTCATAGAAGTGAAAATTGCAGAGACCGCCCTTGCCATAAAAAACGCGGCAGACGAGATAGACATAGTAATGCCTGTAGGCAAATTCCTCCAGGGCGACTACGAGGGCGTTTGCGACGAGATTCAGGAGTTGAAGGCGACATGCGGAAACCACGACATGAAAGTAATTCTTGAGACAGGCGATATCGTGACGGCCAGCAACATCAAAAAAGCGTCAATCCTTGCCATGAATGCCGGAGCCGACTATATCAAGACCTCAACGGGCAAGGAAAAAATATCGGCTACGCCTGAGGCTGCATACGTAATGTGCCAGGCAATTAAGGAATACTACGACGAGACGGGCATACAGGTAGGTTTCAAGCCCGCTGGAGGCATCAACACCGTCATGGACGCAATTACCTACTACACCATCGTAAAAGAGGTCTTAGGCGAAAAATGGCTGACCAACAAATGGCTCCGCCTCGGAACAAGCAGGCTTGCAAATTTGCTGTTGAGCGAAATTGAGGGTAAGGAGATTAAGTTCTTCTAAACAGAATACCGTAGGGAGCACAATACATAGTGTTCGCAAGGAATAAACGCAATGAGCACGCCCTGAAAGGGCAATAGGCACATAGCCCAGGGCAACGCCCTGGGATTGCAATGTATGTTTGAAAAATGCGCCCTGAAAGGGCATAGGCGTTAAAAATTACAGGATAATTTTCTGATAATCAACGCCTATGCCCTTTCAGGGCGCATTTCTTTGGGCAATAATAAACCCAGGGTGTCGCTACGCTTTACCCTGGGCTATGTGCCTATTGCCCTTTCAGGGCGCGCTAAATGAACTTTAAGTCGTTATCGTATATTCAATTTTACACATTTCTTTCAATCACAAAATCTACATACGCCTGAAGCGCAGCCTTAATATCCTCATCAGAAACGTATTCATCGATAAAACCGCGGCATTCGTCATGAAACTTTCTCATCTGCTGTTCTGCATATTCTATACCACCGGTGTCCTTGGCAAATGCAACAAGCGCGGCAATCTCGCCAGAAGTCACAACGCCATCCTTCACCTTATGGGCCAATCTCAGCATCTCCTCATTTTTTGTTGAGTTCAGGGCATAAATAACCGGCAGCGTCAGCTTTCCCTCTGCCATATCGTTTCCTGTCGGCTTGCCTATCTCAGCCGAGTCATAATAGTCGAAAATATCGTCTCTAATCTGGAAAATCACACCGATGTTGCTGCCGAAACGCTTCGCTTTTTCCACGATTTCATCGTCAACTCCCACCGAGAGGGCTCCAATCCCGGCACACGCCTCAAACAGTGCGGCTGTTTTCTGACGGATAACATCATAATAGACCTCCTCTGAAATTTCCTGATTACTGATATTTGTGAGTTGCAAAATCTCACCATTTGAGAGAGTCTGACCCAACCGGGCAAGGTATGACACAATTTTCTGCGAGCCCGTCAACGACACATTAAGCAGCGCTGTAGACAAAATATAGTCGCCTACAAGCACAGCTACCTTATTGTCGTATGTCGCGTTGACACTCGCCTGCCCGCGTCTCTGCTGGCTCTCATCAACCACATCATCGTGTACAAGACTTGCCGTATGCAAAAGTTCCAGGCCAACAGCCGACCGCTGAGTAACCTCTGTTATATCGCCGAAATTCTTGGCAATCAGCAATATAAGCATCGGGCGCATCCTCTTCCCTCCCCTTTGCCTTATGTGGTCAAGGGCCTGGGCAAGCAGTCCGTTGGAATGACTCAGTGTCTCGTTGAACATCTCAACAAAATCATCCAACTCTTTTGTTACGGGTCTCTTTATTTTAGATATATAATCCATGAAAGATGAAATTTGATACAAAATTAGTGAAAAATCGGCAATTGTGGCAATTTTTTAGTAATTTTACCGCAAATAAACAGCATTTTATGAATAAATTATTTCTATTGGACGCATACGCGCTGATTTACAGGGCATATTACGCATTCATCCGCACACCACGCATCAACTCAAAAGGTCTGAACACATCGGCCGTCTTGGGCTTCTGCAACACACTCAACGAGATTTTGACAAAGGAGCAGCCTACCCACATCGGTGTGGCTTTCGATCATGGCAAGACTTTCCGCCACGAGGCGTTCCCCGAATACAAGGCACAGAGAGAGGAGACACCTGAGGACATAAAACTCTCGGTGCCCATAATAAAAGATATTCTCGAGGCTTTCAACATCCCCGTACTGCAATGCGACGGTTTCGAGGCCGACGACGTTATCGGCACACTGGCAACCAAGGCCGGCGAGGAGGGCATACAAACTTTCATGCTCACTCCGGATAAAGACTACGGACAGCTGATACGTGACAACGTAAAAATGTACCGGCCACGTCATGGCGGCGGGTATGACATCATTGGTCCCGGGGAAATCGAGGAGAAATACGGCATTTCTTCTCCCAAGCAGGTTATAGACCTTCTTGCGCTGATGGGCGACAAGGCAGACAACTTCCCTGGATGTCCCGGCGTTGGCGAGAAGACGGCCGTGAGACTAATCAACGAATTTGGCTCCGTAGAACAGCTCATAGAACACGCATCGGAGATAAAGGGCAAACTCGGCGAAAAAGTCGCGGCTGCAGAGGAGGACATAAAAATGTCGAAATTCCTGGCAACCATAAGAACCGACGTTCCAATTGAGCTAAATCTCGAAAATCTGAAAGTTGCGGAGCCGGACAAGGAAAAACTGACAAAACTATTTGCCGAGCTTGAGTTTAAATCGCTTGCCGACAAGTTTCTTAACAAAGGTGAAAAGAAACAAAAAACACAAAACGTCCAGCTTTCTCTCTTTGAGGAATTCACGGGCGAGGGACAGAAAATCGCAGAAAACCGCACTCTTGAAGACATTAAATCGCACCCTCATGAATACAAACTCGTTGATAAACAGGAAGATATTATTAAACTTTATGACTTTTTACGGACAAAAGATATTTTAAGTTTAGACACCGAGACAACTTCAACGTCTACAATTGATGCAGAATTGGTAGGTTTGAGCTTCGCTGTTGAGGAAAATAAGGCATTTTATGTGCCGATACCAGCAAACCGTGAAGAAGCGTTAAAAATACTTTTAATTTTCAAACCACTCTATGAGGACCCGAATATTTTGAAAGTCGGACAAAACATAAAGTACGACTTCGAGGTTTTGATGAACTATGGCATACGCCTCGGAGGAAAAATGTTCGACACCATGCTCGCCCACTACATCATACAGCCTGAGCTGCGCCACAATATGGACTACATGGCTGAGGTGTATCTCAACTATAAAACCATCCACATCGACGAGCTTATCGGAGCGAAGGGAAAAAACCAGAAGTCGATGCGCGACCTTAACCCTGCCGACATATATGAATATGCAGCCGAGGATGCCGACATCACGCTGAGACTGAAAAACGTATTGGAGCCGAAACTAAAAGAAGTTGGCGGCGAGGATTTGTTCTGGAACATCGAGATGCCTCTTGTGCCTGTGCTTGCCGATATGGAGATGAACGGCGTGTGTCTTGATACCGTGGCTCTCGCAGAGACGGCAAAGGCGTTCAACAAGCGAATGGACGACCTCGAGAGCCATATTTACGAGCTGGCAGGCGAGAAGTTCAACATATCGTCGCCCAAACAAGTTGGCGACATACTGTTTGGCAAAATGCAGATTATGGAAAAGCCAAAGAAGACAAAGACTGGACAATACGTAACAAGCGAGGAGGTGCTGATGTCGATGCGCGCCAAGGCACCCATCATCGACGACATACTTGCATACCGTGGCCTGAAAAAACTTCTCGGCACGTATGTAGAGGCTCTGCCGAAGCTGATTAATCCTAAGACCGGACGCATACACACATCGTTCAATCAGGCTGTCACGGCTACGGGCCGACTTTCATCAAGCGATCCTAACCTGCAGAACATCCCAGTCCGCGACGATGACGGAAAAGAAATCCGCAAGTGTTTTGTTCCTGAGCCTGGCTGCCTTTTTTTCTCTGCCGACTACAGTCAGATAGAGCTTCGAATAATGGCGCATTTGTCTGAGGACGAGAATATGATGGCTGCGTTCCGCGACCGCCACGACATACACACCGCCACTGCCGCAAAAATATACCACGAGGAGTTGGAAAATGTAACTGCCACACAGCGCAAAAAGGCAAAACAGGCCAACTTCGGCATCATATACGGCATAACAACCTACGGACTGGCACAACGCATGGGAATTGACAACAAAGAGGCACGGCAGCTCATAGACGACTATTTCCGCACATTCCCGAAGGTACAGGAATATATGGAAAAAGCCAAGCAGACGGCACGTGAGAAAGGATATGCCGAGACATTATTCAGCCGCCGCCGCTATCTGCCCGATATAAACTCTAAGAACGGAACCGTCCGTGGCTTTGCTGAGCGCAACGCCATAAATGCGCCTATACAGGGCTCAGAGGCCGACATCATAAAGGTAGCCATGATTCGCATACATAAGCGCTTCATGGACGAAAAAATACGCTCTAAGATGATTCTACAGGTTCACGACGAACTCAACTTCTCCGTATATCCTGACGAGAAGGAAAAAGTGGAGGCTATAGTAAGGCAGGAAATGGAAAATGCGTACGTCCTCCGTGTACCCCTCGTTGCCGATGCAGGATGGGGAGAGAATTGGCTTGAGGCACATTGATTGAAGTTGACGAGATTAGGAAAAAGTATGGCTAAGAATACAAATATAAAAGTGATAAAGAACTCGACGGATGACTTTCGAGGTTACGCTGCTTTACTGCGTAAAATAAAACAAAGAGTGCAGGTTGCCCAGCAAAGGGCGATTTATGCAGTCAATGAAGAGATGCTTCGGATGTATTGGGATATTGGCGAAATGTTACAACAGAGCCAAGACACCGATGGCTGGGGACAGAAAACACTGCAACGCTTGTCTGTAGATTTGAAGAACGATTATTCTGAAATAAAGGGATTCTCTGTTCGCAATATGCAATGCATGATACAATTTTTCAACGAATATAATCAAGAACTTACGATGGTGAAAGGTGCTGATTCCTCAATTGCGAAACCAGTGGTTTCGCAATTAGAAAGCACATCAAAGCCAATTGCGCAATCAGTGATTGCGCAATTTGGAACGTATAATTTTACGCTTCCAATAAGGCATTTGAGCTGGACGCATAATCTGATCCTCTTGCAGCAGGTTAAGGATATTCGCGCACGTTATTGGTACATGATACAGAGTATCACGTCTCATTGGAACACACGTTATCTGCAAGAAGCCATCAAACTTGACGATTACGGCAAGCATGGGGCATTGGCAAACAATTTCACAGATACTTTGCCTGCACCTGAAGCAAACGATGTGAGATCAATGCTCAAAGACCCGTATATCTTTGATATGCTGACTTTCACAGACCAATACAATGAGCGTGATGTAGAAATCGGCTTGGTCAACCATGTAGAGAAATTCCTTGTGGAAATGGGTGCAGGCTTCGCTTTCATGGGACGACAATATCACATTGAGGTATCAGGTAGTGACTACTATATCGACATACTGATGTACAACGCCTTTCTGCACCGCTACCTGGTAATTGAGTTGAAAGATACGGAGTTTATACCGGAATATATCGGCAAGCTGAACTTCTATTGTTCTGCTGTGGATGACATCCTTTGTCGTGAAGGTGATAACCGAACCATCGGATTGTTGCTCTGCAAGACCAAAGACCGCATTAAGGCAGAATATGCCTTGCGTGACATTCAGAAGCCTATCGGCATCTCTGACTAAGAATTGGGACAAGCTTTGCCAAAAGACTTCCGTGGCAGTCTGCCTACGATAGAGGAGATTGAAAGAGAATTGGAATCTGGTAATCAATAATACACACACTAATAATGAGAAAATTTTTGTATATCATATTAGCTGCCATTGTTTACTCTTACTCTTACCAAAGTGATAAATTTCCGATAGTGACGAATGGGTAAAGGTGCCCAAAGGAATAACAGCAGAACGAGGAGCCAAGACTAGCATTATAATACGTCTTGACTCCTATTTCTTGATAATTGTATTTCGACAGAAAAGATGCTGTAACATTTAAGCACGCCACATCACGCTGTTAAGTCTTAGCGGACTGCAATAAATTCCAGTATCCACTTCCAAATAGGGATGACAGAAACCGTCAAGCCATCACGCTTTCTGCGAAGCGATGGATACAAAGACGCAAGGCATCCTCATTCTTAATCTTGTGGCGCACAATGAGAAGATATGAGTTTTATTCGATACCACAAAATAAAATCTGCGAATTTTATTCGGTGGCATCGAATAAAACTCAGTCTTCTTTCTTTATTTTAAATACAAATGCTCTTTCTCGTATGCAATCACAATGTCAGACATAACCGTCAGTTCCACCGCATTCCTGTAATTTGCAGTCGTATTGTCATCAACCAAAGGGAGAAATACAGGACTACTGACACACCCTACTGCATAAGCCTACACGACTGGACGAAAACAGCTACACGCCCAGCCGTAAAAGCCCTTACGCCCTATCGTGTTTTTAACATTTCCCTATTTCACTACTCAAAAGGATTATCCTCAAAAATAATCTTGATATTTGGTTATGCAAATTTTTCACTTTGTAACAATAAATATATCTTGATACACGTTCATATAGACAATCAAAATAATGAGAATATGAAAAAATTCACTAGTGTCCACGAAAATCCGTTAACAAATCCCCAAAGTCCTTGTAAACACACAATATTTCTGCTCTAAAGTCACTCGGAGGTTTTGAAACGACTACCTTTGCGTAAACTTACAGATTGTAAGCAAACGTATAAGAAGTCAGGTATGAACCAAGGCAGGTATGTGTTCGCTCAATTGGCAGATTTTCTCCCAAGAAAGTATTTTGAGTGGTTAGTCAAAAAGTATGAAGGCAATAAGTATGTGAAGAGTTTCACTTGTTGGAATCATCTCATGGTACTCCTGTTCGGGCAGCTATCTAACCGTGAGGGCTTAAGAGATCTTATCGTCTCAATAACACCTTTTAAATCGGCCTTTCATCATCTTGGTTTTGGCAAGAATGTAAGCCGCAGCAATCTGAGTAAGGCAAATGAGATACGTGACGTAAGAATATTCCAAGAGTTTGCCGACAAGATGGTGTCCGTGGCAAGAGAGAAACGTGGCATGAACAATGACTTTCCAATACCCAACAATATTTATGCATTTGATTCATCCACAATATCTTTGTGCCTCTCCGTATACTGGTGGACGAAGTTGCATCATGGCAAGGGTGGAGTGAAATTGCATGAGCTTTATGACGTGAAGACAGATATCCCAACCTTCTCCGTAATTACCGATGCCTCTGTCCACGATTCGAAAGTGATGGAGCTAATTCCCTATGAAAGAGACTGTTTCTATATTTTCGACAGGGCATATATGGCAACAGAGCAGCTGTTCAAGATAGAAGTGTCCAACGCTTATTTTGTCGTTAGAGAAAAACACAAAATGGTATACGAAGTAGTGGAGGACAAGGATTATAACAATCCAGCGACAGGAGTCATGGCCGACCAGACGATTCGTTTCAAAGGTCACAAAACCAAGAAACAATATCCACATAATATTCGAAGAGTTATATTCTACGACAAGGACGGTAACAGAACGTTTGTGTTCTACACCAACAACTTTGATATATCCGCTGAAGATGTAGCCTTACTATACAAATACAGGTGGAGAGTAGAACTTTTCTTTAAATGGTTAAAGCAGCATCTGCGTATCAAGGAGTTTTATGGTACATCAGAGAACGCTGTGAAGATACAAATCTATGCCGCAATTATATCGTACTGCCTTGTCGTCATTGTGCAACAAAGCATGAAACTTGAGCTGCAAACCTATGATGTTCTGAGGATATTGAGTACATCATTATTGACCAAGATGCCGTTATGCGACCTGTTTGCCAAGCAGGAAGAAGAAGACAAGACTGATTGCAATTGTATGCAACTCCGCTTCGATTTTGAGAAGTAACTTTCAATTTGTTACTTTTTGAAATGTTAATTGATTTTAGTGGACACTAGTGGAAAAAATTATTGTTATTATTATTCCTCCTCTTCCCTATCCTCTCGGCATCGGCTGAGGATTTCAACTACCAGTATAAAGGGCAGATTCTGACCTACACCATAATTGACAGAGATGCAAAGACATGCAGGCTAAAGGAAGGAAAATATGACGGATGGAACGACATGCCTGGCAATGAGGTGTTTGGCGACTTAGTTATACCGTCTGAAGCCAAATATCTTAATAAATATTACAAGGTAGTTGAAATAAGCCCACGTGCTTTCTGCAACAGCAAAGAACTAACTTCTGTAATAATTCCCAACAGCATTACGGCCATTGGCGAAAAAGCCTTCGCAGGCTGCTGGCAATTGGCTTCGGTAAATATTCCGAATACCATCACGACTATAGGCTACCGCATGTTTTACGAATGCGGAGCATTGACTTCGATAGATATTCCAAATAGCGTGACAAAAATTGGCAGCCAAGCTTTTGAACGCTGCACAGGCTTAACCTCGATAGTTATCCCCAATAGCGTAACAACTATAGGAGAGGGTATCTTCTGCGGCTGCTCTAAATTGTCATCGGCAATTATTCCCGATAACATAACATCTATAACTAATTCGATGTTTGAAGGATGCAGCAAGCTGGCCTCAATAGAAATTCCAAATAGTGTCACGTCGATAGATTATCAAGCTTTTTATGGCTGCGAGTCATTGGTTTCTATAAAAATCCCTTACAATGTGACATTTATTGGCTACAAAACTTTCAGTGGCTGTCAAAACCTGAAGTACATTTATTTACTCAATCCGATTCCTCCACAATTATATTTTTATGGAGATGCCTATGAAACATTTGATGACGACCAACTTGAAAATTCGACAGTATATGTCCCTCAAGAAGCTTTAGAAACATATAAGACTGACATAAATTGGGGGTATTTCGCAAACATAAAAAGTTTTGACCCAACTGGAATAAACGGCATAGAAGCCGACGACATCAGCAAACAGAATGTTTATTACGACCTAAACGGACGCAGACTTGACGCGCCAAGAAAGGGTATAAACATAATAAACGGAAAGAAAGTGGTTGTGAAGTAGTTGACGAGTTCTAAGAGTAACAAAATATAAATCAAAATAGAGGAGTCAAGACGGCATTATGATGTGTCTTGGCTCCTCTATTTATACTATGAGACTAATATTTTTTTAAACAAACATTGCTTGCGGCCGCTATGAATAGCCGCCCTACAGCTTCCTGATAACTTTCTCCATCTGTTCACCCAACCCTATAGTGTAGCCTTGGGATAGGAAGACGATGCGGTTGAAGGTATCGGAGATGGTGAAGATTGGCAGCAGGGAAGGGTTGCGGAGCTTCATGTTTTCCGATATCTGTTTGCGGATAGAGCCGTTAGTGTCTATACCAAAGATTATGTTGGATGGTAAGCCCGGGAAGTCGGCTTGATTGAATTTCTTTGCCGAAGCCTCATCCTCGAATAGTAGAAGTATAGGGCGGTTCCAAGAGTTGAATATTTCTGCCACTTTTGATATGTCTTTCAGGGCATGGTTTGTTGGCTCCTGCCCTACCCCAATCAGTCCTGTGACGAAGTATCCACGTCCTGTCTGGCTCAATATGCTTACTTCCTTACCATCAAGCAATTTGAATTTAGACTCAGAGTCGAAGTTTCCAATAACTGTAACCTCTGTAGAAGAGGTGCGGAGGTGCATATCGACAACAACGTCAGAGCCACGAGAGACATGGAAAATCTGCATCTCTGATAGCACACCACCATTGGCAAGACGGGTACCAGTGACGAGTGCATAATCGCCCTCATCAAGTTCAACACCGTTTTTGAAAGTATTGCTCCATGTGCAACCTTCTTCAGGATATTCGAGCAGGGACGTAGAGCCGTCAGGGTTTATGCGTGTGAGCGTGAAATGGCTGTAATATTTGAACGACTCCCCAGCAAAGCCCCCCTGCCCCCCGGTGGGGGGTGTTAGGAACAGTTTGCCCTTAGGAGATGGGATGTGGGAAGACCCCCCACCGGGGGGCAGGGGGGCATCAACCCATTCACCATCTTTCTGATATTGAAGTTTTGATGTTACGGCATCTACCTTTGCCTTAATTCCAAGACTGCGGGCAACATCAACAAAAAATATTTTGCGTGAACGTTTGTCCGTTAGCCTCGATTGCCATACACCGATTGGTGTCTGCGCAATGTTCCAAGCCTTTTCATCTTCAATCAAACGGATATTTTTCTTTATCCACTCAACAAGCTCGGCAGGGTCTTTACGGAATGTGTCTGCCTCTTTCTTCGTGAATGCGTTTTCAAAGAACTGCTTAAAAGGATGAATAATCATCTCGCTTTCCACACGAGGACAAAGCTCATCAGACGAAGCGTAATAGCTATCATCGAGAATCTCCAACGGCATATCCCGAAGGTCTTTCTCGCTCAACGTTGCCAACAAGTCCTTTGCCCTTTGCAGACCATCCTTATGGCTGACAAGGAACTGCAATATCACGGCATGGTTGCCACGTGATGCGACTAAGAAGTTAACTAAAGAGTCATCCTCTGGCAGTCCGTTATCTCTCAACGTAGCTTTTGCAGTCTCGTCATTTAAGAACGTTGCCATATACGCATGGCGCAAAGAGTCCTCGTAGGCAAAGCGGCGGTTGTTCTCCTGGCGTTGCTGTTCCGTAACCTCAGGAATGTTGTAGTGCTCGGCAGGAGGAATAATATCGAATGAGTCACGATAGGCCAAACCATCAGAATTAACCGTCTTATCGAGAACTATCTTTATAATCTTATCCTTTCCGAACGAAGTCTTGGCAAAACCATATTTACCGTTCTTTGATGCCCAAACCATCATGTCGCCAAGACCCGCTGTAAGAAAGGTTTCACCCATATCAGATGTATATTTACTCGCTACGGTGCAAAATTCGGCATAGTTATATATCTTGAAATCAACCTTTGCTCCGTCTACAGGTTTCCCCATGGTATCAACAATGTGGAAATCTATGCGAGCCGACGAGCCATAGGTGTCGATGAGATTTATCTCGGTGTAATTTGACGTCCGCAGCATCACCTCCTCTGGTCCGTTGTAGTCGCCAAAAGCCTTGGTGTGCATAAGCATAGCCCTCGATGCAGGAGCATTAAACCATGCGAGATTAAGAACCGGCTCAGGCTCGCAGGCACCTAAAAAATACCACCGTCCGTCTGCCCAAGCCTCAACCCAAGCGTGGTTGTCATCTGTGTGTGCCCAACGTGGAGTATAAACTTGTCGGGCAGGAATGCCCACCGAGCGCAATGCTGCAACAGCCAAAGTACTCTCCTCGCCACAACGTCCGTATGCCGAGCGGATAGTTGCCAAAGGTGCCGATGTTCTTGCGTCGGATGGCTGATAGGTTACATGCTCATGACACCAGTGGTTAACCTCCAATATGGCGTCTTTCATCGTCATTCCCTTCACCCTTTCTTTCAACTCTTTATAGAAAACCATTCGGCTGTTGTCGAGATTTTCATTGTTTACACGTATAGGCAAAACGAAATGGCGGAACAGCAACTCTGGCACTTCCCTACCCCACGGCATATCTTTGCGAGCCTCGAAACTCGTCCTGATGTTCTGCAGATAGAAGTCAGCGGTATAGTCGGTAGAATCAGCCAACGGCATATATTTATAGAGAAATCTCAACGCCTCCTTCTCGTCATTGAATGCTTTTACTTCAAAACACAGCAACAAGGTCAGCAATAATAAAAAATATTTCTTCATCATAAACAAAAGGTTAATGTTCTACTATTCAGCAAAGATAAACTTACTTAACGATATAAACAAGCGGAATAGGAAAAATTTTCAAGTCAAAGCAGCATCAATGTCATATTTTAGTTTTACATTTGCAAAAAATAAACATCACCATGAACCGACAAAACTTTAAATTTGAGATATGCGCCAACAGCGTAGAGAGTTGTTTGGCGGCACAAGAAGGCGGTGCCGACAGAGTTGAGCTATGCGCAGGCATACCCGAGGGAGGCACTACCCCATCGTATGGCGAGATAAAGATTGCCCGAAAGTTGCTGACATCGACACTGCTGCATGTTATAATCCGTCCTCGTGGAGGCGACTTTCTCTATACGCCTTTAGAGATTGAGCGAATGGAAGAGGACATACGGATATGCAAGGAATTGGGTGTCGACGGCGTGGTTATCGGATGTCTCACAAGGGATGGAAACGTAGACATTGAGGCAAACAAACGGCTCATAGAGTTGGCAAGGCCAATGTCGGTTACTTTCCATCGCGCTTTCGACCGCACGGCAAACCCATTACAAGCTTTGGAAGATATAATCTCGCTTGGCTGCGACCGCATACTGACCTCAGGGCAACAGCCCAAAGCCATTGACGGCACAAGCCTTTTGGCAGAGCTAAGACAGAAAGCCAACGACAGAATAACATTGTTGGCAGGAAGCGGAGTTTGCGAGGACAACATCCGACAAATATTCAACTCCACAGGCATCCGTGAATATCACTTCTCGGCAAGAATAAACAAAAAAAGCCTCATGGCTAATCATAACCATGAGGTTTATATGGGTGCAAAGGATGCAGATGAGGAAAATACCCTCGTTACATCGGTTGATAGAGTCAGAAACACTATCAGCCAACTTTGCGATTAAAGCGCAATCTCTACTACCATGTCAATGTCATTTGGTACCTCACCGAGTGTAATCACCACTCCACCGTCAACCTTTTGCATCTTCACTGCTTTCTTGCTTACGAAGTCGAAAGCCTTTTTTGCCTTAGTGGTTCCAAGCGGCAGGAAGAGCGATTTGTCCTGTAGGTTTAATATGTGTACAAAGAGACGGTTGCCCTTCTGAGTCGTTACTCCCCAGTCGTGAGGCTGAACAATACCGCCACGTGTGCCATAAATGGTCTCGCCGTAAGTCTTCATCCACTCTCCCATTTCCGCCAATCGCTGCAATGCCGTGGCAGGCAGCTCGCCATTGGGTTGCGGACCGATGTTCATCAGCAGGTTGGCATTTTTTCCTGCGGCGCTTACAAGATAGCGTATCAGAGTCTTTGTCGATTTATAGTTTTGATCGGTAATCTTATACCCCCACATGCCATTCATCGTCTCGCAAGTCTCAAGCGGCAACCGGCTTATGTCCTGTCCCGACAGTCCGGCAGTATTCTCGCCGGGCAGGTCACGCTCAAAAATCTGCATATCCTCGCCCTCGAAAGGAACTTGATGATGGTTGTTGCCGACAAGACAGGTAGGCTGCAACTTGTGTATCATTTCGTATTGTCCAGGCAGTTGCCAGTCAAACCCTGGATTTTGGTCTTGGTCCCACCACCCGTCAAACCAAATGGCACCTATCTTGCCATAGTTAGTCAGCAACTCCGTGAGCTGATTGTTCATAAACTTATAGTAGCTGTCCCAGTCACCTTTAGGATTTGGTCTGCCAGTTCCACGCCCTGTACGTCCCCACACTGCATCCTCTCTGTACCAGTCGATATGAGAATAATACAGATGCAGACGTATGCCTTGTTTGTGGCATTCATCAGCAAGTTCCTTCAAGATGTCACGTTTAAAAGGCGTTGCATCAACTATGTTGTAGTCCGAATATTTGGTCTTGAACATAGAGAATCCCTCGTGGTGCCGGGTTGTAAAACAAATATATTTTGCACCCGAAGCCTTTATCGCAGCCACCCATTTTGCGGCATCAAACTTTGAGGGATAGAAGCCGCCAGCAAGTTTTTCATATTCCTTGTAGTTCAAATTTTTGTTTGTCATAGTCCACTCGCCCGTAGCAAGCATGCTGTACAAGCCCCAATGCAGGAATATGCCGAATTTGGCATCCTGAAACTCCTGTCTTGATGCAAGGTTCTCAGCGGTTGGCTCGTAATGGTTAGCCTTTTCCGCCTTGGTGCTTGTCGATGTTAACAACAAGGCAAAGATAATAATAAAACAGATTTTTCTCATCATAATGGTTAGTTGTTTAGGTTTTTATTTTGTGCAAAAATAATCAATAATTCTATAATTATTAAACTTTATTCCCACTTTATCAATTATTTGCACTAACTTTGCACCAATTTAGAATAAAAAATAAAATAACAACATAACGACATGTCATTAAAATGCGGTATCGTAGGTTTGCCAAACGTTGGTAAGTCTACTCTTTTCAATTGCCTGTCGAGCGCAAAGGCGCAGGCAGCAAACTTTCCTTTCTGTACCATTGAGCCAAACCTCGGAGTGATAACTGTTCCCGATGAGAGGCTGACAAAACTTGCAGAGATTGTTCATCCAGGACGAATTGTTCCCGCCACTTGCGAGATTGTAGATATAGCCGGACTTGTAAAAGGCGCGTCTAAAGGCGAGGGCCTTGGCAATAAGTTCCTTGGCAACATCAGAGAGTGCGACGCAATAATTCACGTTATCCGCTGCTTTGAGGACGACAACATAGTCCGTGAGGGCGGCATGGCCGTAGACCCTCTTGAGGACAAGAGCATCATCGACACCGAGCTGCAGTTGAAAGACCTTGAGACCGTTGAGGCGCAGCTTGCCAAAAACCAGAAGATAGCAGCCATAGGCAACAACAAGGATGCCAAGGTGCTGGTAAATGTTCTGTTGGCTTACAAGGAGGTTTTGGAACAGGGTAAGAATGCCCGCACTGTAACATTTGAGAGCAAAGAGGAACAGCAGGCCGCCCACGACCTGTTCCTACTGACCACAAAGCCAGTTTTGTACGTTGCCAACGTAGACGAGGCAAGCGCAAAGACAGGTAACGACTACTCTCGCAAGGTTGAGGCTATTGCTGCCGAAGAGGGCGCTGAGGTAATGGTGATTGCCGCAAAGACTGAGGAGGACATAGCATCGCTCGAAACCTACGAGGACAAGCAGATGTTCCTTGAGGAGCTTGGCCTTGAGGAGAGCGGCGTAAACCGCCTTATCAAGAAAGCATACGCACTGCTGAACCTTGAGACATTCATCACAGCTGGCGAGATGGAGGTTAAGGCATGGACATACCACAAAGGCTGGAAGGCTCCGCAGTGTGCTGGCGTTATCCACACCGACTTCGAGAAAGGCTTCATCCGTGCAGAGGTTATCAAATACGAGGACTATCTGAAATATGGCTCTGAGGCTGCCGTAAGAGAGGCTGGCAAGATGGGTATCGAGGGTAAGGAATATGTTGTGCAGGACGGCGATATCATGCACTTTAGGTTTAATGTGTAATTCAGTTGACAAGTTGACAAGTTGACAAGTTACGAGTTGACAAGTTGACGAGTTAATACTCCGTAAACCGTCAGATACTCCACCAACTTTAAACTACCAACTTGTTTACTCGTCAACTAAAAAAAATATATATGCTCGACTTTATCTATTGGAATCCAGATGAGACCCTGTTCCACATCGGCAACATTGGTGTCAGATACTACTCGCTGTGCTGGCTCATAGGACTGCTCGGCTCATACTTTGTAGTAAAATGGCTGTACAAGGACCAGAAGGTGAAAGAGGAGCTGTTTGAGCCTCTGTTCATATATTGCTTCCTCGGCATCATAATTGGCGCCCGACTCGGCCACTGCCTGTTCTACGACCCGGGCCATTACCTCTCGTCTTTCGACCACTTCATAGAGATGATTGTCCCCATGCGCCATTTGGCCGACGGCTCGTGGAAATATACAGGATACGAGGGACTGGCAAGCCACGGCGGAACATTAGGACTTATGCTGGCTCTCTATCTATATTGCAAAAACACGAAGATGAATATCTGGCACGTGCTCGACAACATTGCCATCGCCACACCTATAGCGGCATGCTTCATCCGCCTTGGAAACCTTATGAACTCCGAGATAATCGGCAAGGTGACAGATGTGCCTTGGGCTTTCATTTTCAGCAAGGTAGACCAATATCCGCGCCATCCCGGGCAGCTCTACGAGGCTATAGCATACGCCCTGTTCTTCTTTGTAGGCTGGGCCATCTACAAAAAAGCAAAAGAGCGTGTGGGCACAGGTTTCTTCTTCGGATTGTGTCTTACGCTGATTTTCACCTTCAGATTTTTCATCGAGTTTACCAAAGACATCCAGGTAGATTTTGAGGCAGGCATGCCGCTTGATATGGGCCAGATACTGAGCATACCGTTCGTAATTCTCGGCGTTGCCTGCATGATTGGAGGCAAATGGATGACAAAAATAGGCGCTAAAAGCATAGAAAATCAAAAATCGAAGTAGATTATCAAAAATTAACGGCAAAAGCAGGTGGATTATTCAGATAATTTAACTACTTTTGCCACGTTATAATTACGCTAACTGCCAACCACAGAACTACATACAAAAAAACAAGCCTTAAACAAAGAATTGCCACAACAGGCAACCCTTTTCAAATTAAGAATAATCACCAAAACAAAACACTTATGAACAAATTATTTACTTTGACAACACTTGGACTATTATTGTCACTAAGTGCAAACGCTCAGAAGATCCGCAAGACATGGGACTTCAGGGAAGGATTCAGTAACACTACCGTTGCCAACCTCTATGCCGATATGGAGCAGAACGGAACTGCCGCCCACTGGAGAAACTGGGAGAAAAACGAGGCTGACGCAGGAAAGTACAATGACACTTTCTGGTGTGCAGACGGCGGCTCAACAGTAAACTCCGACAACGAGGCTGTTACAATTGTCAACGGTGAGGAAATTCCTATTCCAGAGCTTTCAGGCCTTGACATGAAAGGTATTAAGGCAAAGGGGCTTATCCTTGCATCAAACTATCCTACTGCTGAAAATGCAGACTCTCCAAACGGCTTTTACCCTTACGGGGGGGGATTTATATGGCTTAACGGCAAAGGCCTCACATTCAAGATTAAGCAGGCACAGAAAGGTGAGACCCTCCGTATAGGTGTTGAGTCTCACAAGAACACCGAGGCCCGTGGTATCAACGTTATCGTAAACGGTGAGACTCTGACACCAACCGAGGGCGAGCAGACACCGAAATTCTTCAACGAGGTTGTATACAACATTCCAGACGACACACCAGACGTTGACGACTATACAGAAGTTACCATAAAGTCTACCAACGGATGCCATATCTACTACATGATTATTGGCGCCGGCGACGATCCTAACGCAAACAAGACAAAGATCGGCTATCTCTATGGCGGAAACAAGGATGCGGAAAACGCACTTAATCTCATCGCAGGCAACGAGAAGTACATCATTACCCCTATTGACGTTACCGGCAACATCAGCGAGGTTACAGCAGACTCCCTACAGGGTTTCGATGTTACAATTGCAAGCTCTACCGTCACAACAGACAATGCCATTGTAAACGTTTTGAAAGAGGCTATGCCTTGGACTCCTGTCCTGAACCTCAACCCCGCACTCTATGCAGCATGGGGATATGGCGAGGCCACAGCAACAGACGGTTTCTTCGGCGTGACAAACAATGAGAAGAGCGACCTCTATAAGGGCATGACTCTTATTCCTGGCTCTGAGGCCGGATTAGAGGAGGGCATGTCAGGTATCGTATTCACTAACGGAGCAGCAAACGTAACGGGTGTCAGCCTCGGTGAATATTTCGCCAACGACGAAATTCTGGCAACAGACCCTGCCGGAACAACCACTCTTATCCACGCTCACAACATCCTGCACAACGGCTATCTCTATTTGCCTCTGACACAGGAAGTACTTGCCGACGCAAACCAGGAAGGCGACGCGACAACAACAATGCTTGCCAACGCCATCGGTATGCTGAAAGAGTCAAAGAGCGCCATCTCAAAAGTTCCGGCTCCAACATTCGCTCTCGAATACAAGAACCTGAACACCAATGTCACCATCAAGAACAGCAACAAGGCTGCCAAGATATTCTACACCACCGACGGCACCGAGCCTACAACCGGCAGCACCGCCTACGAGGGAACATTCAACCTCGACAAAGAGACTACCGTAAAGGCTGTTGCCATAGCTGAGGGCTACAAGCTCAGCGACGTGGCCGAGGTATTGGTAGAGATGAAGCACCAGGCTGCGACACCTGTTATCAGTGCCGCCATCGAGGACGGCAAGACAACCGTCACCATCAGCTGCGAGACTCCAGACGTTGACATCTGGTACAACTATTCTGCAAGCACAGACAGCACGAAGAGCACCAAGTACACAGAGCCTGTTGTTCTTACCGACGGCAAGACAATGTCTGCATTCGCCATCGGCAACGAGTATGTACAGAGCGAGCTGGCAACAGAAGAAATCCTCATCAGAAACGCCAAGTTGCGTATCGACGCCATCGCACACATGGACGCCAACCCAGATGAGTACAACGGCGGCGCGACATCAACCAAGTACTACTTCAGCTGGGGCAAGGACAAGAACAAATATCCTTACTACGATGAGAGCATATACGAAATCGTGACAGGCTCAGACGGTCAGGACTCTATCGTATATACCACTCTCAACCCACAGGAGACTGTTGACTTCGGCAACGGATGGAAGGTAGTATCTCGCGGACACGTTATGATATGGGAAAACATCAAGCCAGGCTCAGACATAGGCGTTCTTGGCGCATACAATCCAGCAAGCGTTGAAGACTACGACACTCTCGTAACCAACTACTACATCAACATCGGCGAGTGGAACACTAACTATCCACGCAACGGCGAAATTGCAACTTCAGTTAAGCACGCTGGTCCGTTCGACGTAGTTTCATTCATATCCAATGGTAACAGCGGCGGCTCACCAAAGATAGTATTCGAGGTTTCTGCCGACAGTACAGAATGGAAACAGATTGGCGACACATGCGTACTTGGTGCACAGCGTATGTACAAGAAGTTCACACGCAGCTACGAGGGCACTGACGAGGTATATGTCCGCACACGCATTGCCGACGGCAACTCAAAGGCCGGCTTCTACGACATCTACATCATGAACCATGGCGAGAAGTCTATAGCACGTGAGAACCAGCTTGCCACAGGTATCGAGGACATCAATGCCGAGACTCCAAGCTCAAAGGCTACCCCTGCCGCCATCTACACAATCAACGGCACACGCGTCAGCACTTTGCAGCGCGGCATCAACATCGTGAAGATGAGCGACGGCACAGCAAAGAAGGTTATCATTAGATAAAGACTCAACAATTCATTTCAAACGGCTGCATTCATTTTCGAATGCAGCCGTTTTTAGTAGAAAAACCATAATTTAATGCAAGCGGCTTCAATGTACAACGCAAGCGGTTGCGATGTCCATCGAAGCCGCTTGCGTTGTACATTGAAGCCGTTAGTATTTATCCTCAGTAAAAAACTCAGTTATTTCCCTGTAAGAATTTTCTTAATATCATTTAGCTTGTTAAGAGCCTCAACCGGTGTCAGATTATTGATGTCAGTATGCAAAATCTCGTCACGGATTTGGCTCAACACGGGGTCGTCGAGTTGGAAGAAACTTAGCTGCACCCCTTCTCTTGATTGGGCAATCTTCTCAGCCGAAGGTTTGCCAACCGTACCAACCTGCGCATTGTCAGCCTCAAGCTGCTGCAAAATCTCGTTTGCACGTTTCACAATGCTGCGCGGCATACCGGCAATCTCTGCCACATGTATACCAAAAGAGTGCTCGGAACCTCCACGCACGAGCCGGCGAAGAAAGATAACCTTGCCGTCAAGCTCCTTCACGCTGACATTGTAGTTCTTTATCCGCGAGAAGTTTTTCTCCATCTCGTTCAGCTCGTGATAATGGGTGGCAAACAATGTACGGGCACGGGCCTTGGAATTTTCGTGAAGATACTCAACAATTGCCCACGCTATCGAAATTCCGTCGTAGGTAGATGTGCCTCGTCCAAGCTCGTCGAACAGAACTAAGGAGCGTGGAGTCACGTTGTTGAGAATATCAGAAGCCTCCGTCATCTCAACCATAAACGTAGACTCGCCAAGCGAAATGTTGTCCGACGCTCCCACACGGGTAAAAATTTTATCCACCAAGCCTATTCTTGCGCTCTCTGCTGGCACAAAACACCCCATCTGAGCCATCAGTACCACGAGGGCAGTTTGACGCAGCAGAGCCGATTTACCAGCCATATTCGGACCCGTAACAATCACTATCTGCTGTTTCTCGCTGTCGAGATAAATATCGTTTGGCACATACCGCTCGCCTATAGGCAGCTGAGTCTCGATAACTGGATGGCGGGCCTGTCTCAAATCTATAACGTCAGAGGTATCTATCACAGGCCTTACATACCGGTGTTCTTCGGAGGTTTTTGCAAAACCCAGCAGAACGTCGATGTGTGCAAGCACGTTGGCGTTTATCTGTATCTGCGGCATAAACTCCTGTATGTCAGTGACCAGCTGATTGAACAGTTTTGTCTCCAATGCCACAATTTTCTCGTCAGCGCCGAGAATTTTCTCCTCGTATTCCTTTAGCTCCTGCGTTATGTAGCGCTCCGCCTGGGCAAGTGTCTGTTTTCTCACCCACTCGGCAGGAACCTTGTCCTTGTATGTGTTGCGGACCTCAAGATAATATCCGAAAACGTTGTTGTAGCCAACCTTCAGAGACGCAATACCTGTAGCCTCGCTCTCACGCTTCTGGATTTCGAGCAGATACCCCCTGCCGTTGTGAGAGATGGACCTGAGCTCATCAAGCTGCTGGCAAAAGCCTGCAGCTATCACGTCGCCTTTGCTTACAAGCTGTGGAGGGTCGGGCTGAATTTCGTGCTCTATACGCTCACGGATGGTTTTACACAAATTCAACTGCTCACCCATCATGTTCAGCCCCGGGTTCGAAGCCGCCTGACACGCCGCCTTTATCGGCTCTATGGCCTCAAGCGCCACCTTGAGCTGAACAACCTCACGGGGTGTGACTCTGCCCACGGCAACTTTCGACACAATACGCTCTAAATCCCCTACCCTGCGCAATTGTCCGTCAATGGCATCCCTCACATCCGGCTCCTTGAAAAAATGCTCAACAATGTTTAGCCGCTGCTGTATAGGCGACTCTTCCTTAAGCGGAAAAACCACCCAGCGCCTCAGCATACGCCCGCCCATAGGAGTAACCGTGCGGTCGATGACGTTGAGCAGTCCGGCACCGTCCTCCTGCATCGGGGTGAGAAGTTCCAGCGAGCGGATGGTAAACTTGTCGAGACGTACATATTTTTCCTCCTCAATACGCGAAAGTGACGTTATATGCGAGATATTGGTGTGCTGGGTCATTTCCAGATACTGCATAATGGCACCCGCCGCGACAACACCGCTATGCATGTGCTCCACGCCGAAGCCTTTCAGCGATTTTGTTCCGAAATGTCTCAGCAGTTTCTGCCTTGCGCTCTGCTCGGTAAATACCCAGTCGTCCATTTCAAAAACACACATCTTGTTTCCGAAATAGCGCTCAAACTCCTGCCTGCGGCTTCTGACATACAGAACTTCCTTGGGTGAGAAATTGACAAGCAGCTTCTCAACATAGTCGTAGGCTCCCTGCCCCGTAAGGAACTCACCTGTTGAGATGTCAAGAAATGCGACACCGCATGCAGCCTTTCCAAAATCTACGGCAGCAAGAAAATTGTTCTCCTTATAGTTCAGCACATTGTCGGACATGGCGATACCCGGCGTGACAAGCTCTGTGATGCCACGCTTTACGAGTTTCTTCGTAAGTTTCGGATCCTCAAGCTGGTCGCATATAGCCACACGCTTGCCTGCCCTTATGAGCTTGGGCAGATATGTGTCGAGGGCATGATACGGGAAACCAGCCATAGGTGTCTCGCCCTGGCTTCCGCCATTGCTGCGTTTCGTAAGCGTTATACCAAGTATTTGCGATGCCACGACAGCATCGTCGCTATAGGTCTCATAGAAATCTCCGCACCTGAAAAGCAGCAAGGCATCGGGATGTTTTGCCTTCAGGTTCAGGAATTGCTGCATCATCGGCGTTACGCCGCTGTCTTTCTTTGCCATTTTGTTTTAATTATCAGAGACGGCAAAGGTAATGAAAAACTGTGAGATTTACAAATATTCCATCAAAATGTCCCAAACGGCAATGATATGGCACAAGCTGCCGAGCAAAACAAAGAAATGGAAAACAGTGTGCATAAACCGTTTCTTGTTGATGCTGTAGAATATGGCGCCTGTGATATACGCCACACCCTCGGCTATAATCCACCACAGGGCGGCAGGAGAAACCGAGTCGATGAGGGGTTTAAACGCAACAAGAACACTCAAGCCCATGCCTACAAAACACAGGGTCTCAAGGTTGCTGTGGTCTTTGAGTTTCACAAAACTCATTATGGTGCCCGCTATGGCTGCCGCCCAGACAAAAATGAACAGTGCCCAGCCCCAATATCCCTCGTTGCGGAGGGCTATGAGCGTTATCGGCGAATAGCATCCGGCGATGTTCCAGTATATGGCCGCATGATCCCATTTTCTCAGCCGCTCCTTCCACTTGCTCCATGCCGAGAGAGAATGATAGATTGTTGATGCCATATACGACATCAGCATACCGAAAAGATACAGTATGACACCTGCCGTAGCCCAGCCGTTCTCACTCCGCACGCACCACACAAGGAAGAGCACCCCGAACACCACCGCCATAACAATGCCTGCGGCATGCGACCACGAGTTCCATAGCTCTTCCTTATGGGTGAAATGTATTTTCATTGGTTCAAATTATGTAGTTAGAAGGCGTAGGGCCGCTATGTATAGCGGCCGCAAGCAGAAAGCACAACTCAATAATTACCTTTGCCATTTGCGGCCGCTATACATAGCGGCCCTACAACCTCCTGTCTCTTTTTATTTTCTAACAGGTTTCACAACATCTGCAAGTGCGAAGTCGAGAAGTTTTCTCTCCATATTGGCCTTTGCCACTTTAATCCTTACGGCATCGCCAAGCTGATATTTGTGATGACGGCGGCGGCCTACAAGACAGAAGTTGCGCTCGTCGAAGTCGTAATAGTCATCATCGAGGTCGCGCATAGGTATCAGTCCCTCGCAGTGGTTCTCGTCAATCTCGGCATATATTCCATAGCTTGTTATGCCGCTGATATGCGCATCGTACTCCTCGCCTATCTTATCCGCCATAAACTCCACCATCTTGTACTTTATGGAGTCTCGCTCCGCATTCTGTGCTATCTGCTCCATGTCTGAGCTGTGCTCACAAAGTTCCTCATAGTGCTTCTCGTTTGCCGAGCGTCCGCCAGCCTGATAACGGGTCAACAGCCTGTGTACCATTGTATCGGGATATCGGCGTATCGGCGATGTAAAATGGGTGTAGTATTCAAACGCAAGTCCGAAGTGCCCTATGTTGTGAACCGAATACTTTGCCTTCATCATGGCCCTCAGCGCCACCATCTGTATCATTTTCTGCTCCGGGCGGCCCTCTGAGTCATCCATAAGCTTGTTAAGGCTTCGTGCTGTAGCACCCTTAGTGCCCTCGGTTTTAACCCTGTAGCCGAACTTTACAACGAATTGTCTCAGCGTCTCAAGTTTCTGCGGGTCGGGGTTGTCGTGTATGCGGTAAGGCAGAGTCTTCGCCTTCTTGCCCTTGGCAACCATTCCGATACTCTCGGCAACCGTACGGTTAGCCAAAAGCATAAACTCCTCGATGAGTTTGTTGGCATCCTTAGAGCGTTTGAAATAGCAGCGTGTTGGCTTTCCTTTCTCGTCTACATCGAAATGAAGCTCCTCAGAGTCAAATTTCACAGCTCCGTTCTTAAATCTTGCAGCCCTAAGTTTTTTTGCCAGCGCATCGAGCTTTATCAGCTGTTCTGCATTCTCTCCCTTGTATTGCCCGCCTTGTGCAGGCTTTGGTGCCGGCTCACCCGTACCGTCCACTACCCCATTGTCCTCAAGCAGCTGCTGCACTTCCTCATAGGCATAGCGGCGGTTGCTCTTTATCACAGTGTGCCTTATACGGTAGGCTTTAACGTTTGCCTCGTCGTCGAGACTGAAAATAACGCTGTAGCACAGTTTCTCCTCATCGGGACGCAACGAGCATACGAAGTTGCAAAGATGCTCGGGCAACATAGGAATTGTACGGTCTACGAGATAAACCGAAGTGGCTCTCTTCACAGCTTCCTTGTCTATGACGCTGCCCTCTGTCACATAGTGCGAGACATCGGCTATATGTACACCGACCTCCCACAGTCCGTTGTCGAGTTTCCTGATAGACAACGCATCGTCGAAGTCTTTTGCGTCGCGGGGGTCTATGGTGCATGTGAACACCTGGCGGAAGTCTTCTCTCTCGGCAAGGTCCTCGGGGGTAATCTCTCCGGAAATTTTGTTTGCAGCCTCCTCTACAGCTTTCGGATATTTGTACGGAAGTCCGTATTGTGCCAAAATGGTGTTCATCTCCACATCGTTGTCTCCGCTTTGTCCAAGCACGTCAACAACCTCGCCAACAGGGTTCTTCCGCTCCCCGTCGGGCCATTGCACTATTTTCACCAGCACCTTGTCATCTGTCTTTCCTCCCTTTATTTTTTTCCTGGGTATGATGATGTTGTGTGCGAAAATGTCGCCTTGCGGTACCAAGTAGGCTATATCGCTGTCAACCTTCAATCTGCCTACAAATGTGTCTTTCGAGCGTTTCAAAATCTCAATGACCTGAGCCTCCTTGATGTGGTTTGTGCGCCTTGCCATAAAGCTAACCCTGACGGTATCTCCGTTAAGCGCACTCATAGAGTTTCGCTCAGCCACGAAGATTGGCTTGCCGCCGTCGGCAGGCAGGAATGAGTTTTTTCCGTTTGGTTTCCGCACAAACGTGCCCTCCTGTATCTGCCCCTTGGTATTCAGCTTGTAGGTGTTGTCCGAAACTTGATGCAGATAGTCGTCCCATGCCATCTCCTCCATAATCTCTATGGCCTGCATCTTCAGAGGGTGGGTGACGAGTTTCAGTGTTCTGAATATATCTTTAAACGACAATGCCTTATCAGGCTGTGCAGAGAACAGTTCCGACAGCTTGTCGGCAAGTGCCTTTCTGCTCATGCGTACTATGCCTTTTTTATTTTTTCCCATAATAATATTGATTTGGTTGTCACAAAGTAACGAAATAAATCTGATATTTTGTTATTTCGTTTGGAAAATTTTGCAAATAAACGAGTTTTTATTACCTTTGTAACAAATACTTCACATTATTATCGTATTTAATGAAAATACTTATCACTGGTGCGAGCGGCTTTATTGGCAGCTTTATAGTAAGCGGGGCTCTCGACCGAGGCATGGAGGTTTGGGCTGCCGTACGCAAGAGCAGCGCACTGACTTACCTCAGCGACAAGAGGATAAACCTCATAGAGCTTGATTTCGGCTCTGAGGATAAACTTAGGGAGCAACTTGCAGGGCACGATTTCGACTATATCGTTCACGCCGCAGGTGTCACCAAATGTGCAAATATCGCCGACTTTAAGCGCGTCAACACCCAAGGCACCATAAATCTCGTAAACGCCATCATCAACATGGGTATGCCGATCAAGAAGATGGTGTATCTCAGCTCGCTGAGCATCTTCGGTGCCATAAAGGAGAATATGCCGTATGCGGAGATAACAAACTCTGACACGCCAGAGCCTAACACAGAATACGGACGCAGCAAGCTTGCAGCTGAGAACTACATCGACGGACTTACATCGTTTCCCTGTGTCACCCTCCGTCCCACAGGTGTTTACGGACCAAGAGAGAAAGACTATTTCCTGATGGCTAAATCCATCAGACAGCATGTAGATTTTGCCGTGGGCTACAAGCGTCAGGACATAACTTTTGTTTATGTCAAAGACGTTGTGCAGGCTGTGTTCCTGGCTCTCGAGAAAGGGCACGACGGACGCAAATATTTCCTCTCCGACGGTTACGTCTACAGCTCTTCCGATTTCAGCAACTATATACGTGAGGAGCTCGGAAACCCTTGGTGGATAAGGATTACTGCCCCTATATGGGTTCTGAAAATAGTCACCTCGATAGCCGAGCGGATAGGAAAAGCAACAGGAAAGGTGTCGGCGCTGAACCGTGACAAATACAACATCTTGAGACAGCGCAACTGGCGGTGCGACATAACGCCGGCCATAGAGGAGCTTGGCTACAAACCCGAATACAATCTTAAGCGGGGAACTCACGAGACCATAAAATGGTATAAGGAAAATAAATGGCTATGACGAAAAAGAACCAGATATCCAATTTGTTCAGCATAGAGAAGAAACCGCACAAGGGGCTGTTTGCCATTGAGTGGGTAATCGTGCTCTATACCATGCTGACACTGCTCACCGTGCTTTTCATATCCACAAGGCTGCAAAATCCTGACGCCATGATATGGGGACGTCTGCGTGTCTTGGCATGCACCCTTGCGCTATGGATTGTGTACAGGCTGTTGCCTTGCCGCGCGACAAGACTGCTCAGGGTGCTTGTACAGCTGGTTCTGCTCGGTTGGTGGTACCCCGACACGTTTGAGATAAACCGCGTGTTCCCCAATCTCGACCACATTTTCGCATCGGCAGAGCAAAGCATATTCGGCTGCCAGCCTGCCCTACTCTTTCATCAGGCAATGCCGCAGATATGGTTCAGCGAGCTGATGGACCTTGGCTATGCAAGCTACTATCCGCTGATAGCAACGGTTATTCTATTCTATTTTTTCTGTAAATACACAGAATTCGAGCGCGCGTCGTTTATCATTCTCGCATCGTTTTTCGCCTACTATGTTATATTTATCTATCTGCCCGTAACGGGGCCGCAATACTATTACATAGCGGCAGGGACAGAGAACATAGCCCAAGGCATATTCCCCAACCTACACGATTATTTCTCCACACACGCAGAGAGAATGACAAGCCCCGGATGGTGCGACGGACCATTCTATCAGCTTGTGGAGCATGCCCACAATGCCGGCGAGCGCCCGACGGCAGCCTTTCCTAGCTCGCATGTGGGAATAACGACCGTGCTGATGTTGCTGGCATGGCACAGCGGAAGCAGAAAACTACTGTTCGCAATGTTGCCATTCTACGTTCTGATGTGCCTCGCCACTGTCTACATACTTGCCCACTACGCCATCGACGCAATAGCCGGACTCATTACAGGCGCAGGCCTCTACTTCCTGTTCCTATGGGTGTCAAAAGGCATGGCAGAGGGCAAGAGGGCACGATAAGGAAGCCGCAGATTGTGTATTTGTAGAAAAATGACTAACTTTGCAACGGTATTTTTATAAAACAATGAAGAAACTATATATTGAGACATACGGCTGCCAGATGAATGTGGCAGACTCTGAGGTGGTAGCCTCTATCATGAAAATGGCGGGATATGATATATGCGACATCGAAGAAGATGCCGATGCCATATTCCTAAACACATGCTCCATACGTGAGAATGCCGAGAACAAAATCTACAACCGCCTCGACATTCTGCATGCCATGGCACGAAAGAAGGAAACACCGACAATAATTGGCGTATTAGGATGTATGGCCGAGAGGGTCAAGAACGACCTTATCGAGAACCATCATGCCAACTTGGTGTGCGGCCCGGACTCGTATCTGAATCTGCCCGACATGATTGCCCAATGCGAGAACGGCAATAGCGCCATCGACATAAACCTCTCGCTTACCGAGACCTACCGTGATATCATTCCGCAGCGTCTTGGAGCCAACCGTGTAGGCGGTTTTGTAAGCATTATGCGCGGATGTAATAACTTCTGCCACTACTGCATAGTTCCCTACACCCGCGGACGTGAGCGCAGCCGTGATGTTGAGAGCATTCTCGCTGAGGTCCGTGACCTTCACGAGCGAGGATTTAAGGAGGTTACGCTGCTCGGACAGAATGTGAACTCGTACGGACTGCTTCCCAACGGCTCACGCCCAGAGAACGGCACCTCGTTTGCCGAGCTTCTCCGCATTGTGGCACATGAGGTTCCCGGCATGAGAGTGCGCTTCACAACATCGAACCCTGAGGATATGACCGAGGACATAATGCACGCCATTGCCGATGAGCCAAACATCTGCAAGCACATTCATTTCCCGGTACAGAGCGGCAGCGACAAAATTCTGAGACTGATGAACCGCAAATATACCCGACAGCAATACCTTGACCGTGTGGCGGCTATAAAGAGAATTATTCCCGGCTGCGGACTTACCACCGACATATTTGTGGGATATCACGACGAGACTACAGAAGACCATCAGCTCACACTCGACCTTGTACGCGAGGTCGGCTTCGACTCCGCATTTATGTTCAAATATTCCGAGCGTCCGGGAACATACGCGGCAAAACATCTTCCCGACAATGTGCCCGACGACATAAAGACCGAGCGCCTCAACGAGCTTATACGCCTGCAGACACAAGTCAGCGCAGAGCAGAACAAAGCCGACGAGGGCAAGGAGTTTGAGATTCTCATAGAGTCGTATGCAAAACGCAGCCGCGAGCAGCTTATGGGACGGACAGAGCAAAACAAGGCTGTTGTCATAGCACGTGGCAACCATAAGCCCGGCGACACCGTAAAAGTCCGCATTACAGGCTCTACATCGGCAACATTATTCGGAGAGGAGATTACAGGATGAGAGAATTCATGCAAGTGCTGAGGCGGTTCGTACCTCCTTACAAGAAGTATCTCGCGCTAAGCGTTGTCTTCAACATATTGTCGGCAATACTCAATATTTTCTCGTTTGCCGCACTTATTCCCATCCTGAACATTCTGTTCAAGACTGGCGATGCCGTTGTTGCTACCGAATATTTAGAATGGGGCAGCCACTCTGCGCGCGAGGTTGTTACAAACAATGCGAATTTCTTCGTACAGCAGCTTGTCGATGACCTTGGCGCAACGACAACACTCCTCGTAATAGGATTGTTTCTGGCATTCATGACATTCCTCAAGACCACGGCCTATTTCCTCTCGTCAGCCACAATAATACCCGTACGCACAGGTGTTGTGCGCGACATACGCAACCAGCTCTACCGCAAAATAACCTCCCTGCCCCTCGGCTTCTTCTCAGAGGAGCGCAAAGGAGACATAATAGCACGTATGAGCGGCGATGTGCAGGAGATAGAGAACAGCATTATGTCGAGCCTTGACATGCTGTTTAAAAATCCAATTCTGATAATAACCTACTTTGCCACTTTGATTTACATCTCTTGGCAACTGACTATTTTCACCATTGTCTTTGTACCGCTATTCGGATGGTTCATGGGGCTTGTGGGCAGAAAACTAAAAGCCCGCAGCATAAAGGCACAGAGCCTGTGGAGCGACACTATGAGCCAGGTGGAGGAGACTCTTGGCGGACTGCGCATCATTAAGGCTTTCTGTGCCGAGCAGAAAATGAACTCACGCTTCGACCGCATAAACAGCGAATACCGCGACCACATACAGAGGGTGAACATACGCCAGCAGATGGCACACCCCATGAGCGAGTTTTTGGGTACTGTGATGATTGTCATCGTACTTTGGTTCGGCGGTGTATTGGTGCTCAACAACCAGACCATTGAGGCACCGACATTCATCTACTACCTCATAATCCTCTACTCTATCATACAGCCACTGAAAGATTTCTCAAAGGCTGGCTACAACATACCGAAAGGACTCGCATCGATGGAGCGTGTGGACAAAATCCTATTGGCAGAGAACAACATCCGGGAACCCAAAAAGCCTGTACACATCAGCAGTTTCGAGCATCAGATAGAGTTCCGCCACGTAAGCTTCAAATACGACCAGCAATGGGTGCTGCGCGATATAAACCTCATAATACCAAAGGGCAAGACCATAGCATTAGTCGGACAGAGCGGATCGGGCAAATCGACCCTTGTAGACCTTATACCACGCTACTACGACGCACAGGAGGGCGAGGTGCTTATAGACGGCATCAACGTTAAAAACCTCGGCATTCACGACCTCCGCCAACTTATCGGCAACGTAAACCAGGAAGCCATACTGTTCAACGACTCGTTCGTAAACAACATATCGTTCGGTGTCGACAACGCAACACAAGAGCAGATTGAGGAGGCTGCGCGCATTGCCAATGCACACGACTTCATTATGCAGACCGAAAACGGCTACAACACCAATATCGGAGACCGTGGCGGACGACTCTCTGGCGGACAGCGTCAGCGTGTAAGCATAGCCCGCGCAATACTGAAAAATCCTCCAATTCTTATTCTCGACGAGGCTACATCGGCTCTTGACACTGAAAGCGAGCGACTGGTGCAGGATGCCCTCGAAAGACTCATGAAGACCCGCACAACTGTTGCCATAGCCCACAGGCTGTCGACTATCAAGAATGCCGATGAGATATATGTATTGCACGACGGGCGGATTGTGGAAAAGGGCAACCACGAGGAGCTGATGTCTACAGACGGCTATTATAAGAAACTGCACGACATGCAGCAATAGAAAAAGCCAAGCCCCCCTTCCCCCCGGTGGGGGGTCTCGTTAATCAATTTTTAGCTTTCAATCTGGCTGGAACTAAATATAAAACCAAACATGCCAAAATCAAACACATCCCAACCAACGACATCCCAACCAACAACACCCCCCACCGGGGGGAAAGGGGGGCTTGTTCTTTTCCTCAAGACCCTGTCCCTGCTGCCGCTCAGAGTGCTTTACATATTCTCCGACTTTGAATACCTCATCATGTACTACATCATAAGGTATCGCAGAGGCATTGTCAGACAGAACCTCACATCGTCATTCCCCGAGAAAAATATAAATGAGATAAAACGCATAGAGCGCAAATTCTACCGATGGTTCTGCGACTACTTTTTTGAGGCGATAAAACTCATGACCATAAGCCGCAAGGAACTTGAAAAACGTTTCACCGTCACCAATTCTGAAGAGATTGAGGAATGTTTCCAACAAGGACAGGATGTGGCTACAATTCTCGGGCACTACTGCAACTGGGAATGGCTCTCCAACGTTGGAATGTTCCTGCCGTCCGACTGTGTTGTAGGACTAATATACAAACCCCTTCGAAACAAGGCGATGGATGAGGTCTACAAACTCCTGCGCTCACACCAAGGCGGCACACCTGTTCCGAAAAACGAGATACTCCGATACCTTGTGCAATACCGACGGCAGAACATCCGCTCCATATTCGGCTACATATCAGACCAAGGTCCGAAATGGCAGGACATACACCTATGGCTGCCTTTCTTAAACCACGAGACATCTGTGTTTACAGGAGCCGAGCGCATAATGCGGAAAATGAACAACGCCGTCTACTATGTCGAAATGTCACGTCCACGCCGTGGCTACTACAACTGCACCTACAAGCTCATAACAAAAGACCCCAACAGCCTCGACGACAACGAGATAACACGCCGATTCTTCACAATGCTTGAAGAAACCATACGCAAGGAGCCGGCATACTACCTGTGGAGTCACAACCGCTGGAAACGCACAAAAGAGGAATTCGACAAACGGTTTACCGTAAAACACGGCAAAGTTATAGAAAAAGAACGCTAAAAGAAAGCTGTATGACAGCCAAATTGCCGAACGAAACTCGGCCAAATTGCCGAACAAAACTCAGCCAAATTGCCGAACGAAAAAATAAATAAACACAACAAAATTACATAGATACAAAATTTAATAAATTGCTATTTCAAAAGGTATAGAACCTTGGTTTAAGACAATATTATTGGTAAAACACATCAACAAAGGTACGTCTTAACTGCTTACAAAAAATCTTGCGAATAAAGGGCAAAAGCGTTACAAGAACATGAACAGAACCATCACCATAAAACAAGGATACAACAACCTCAGGAGCTTCATAAAGCTGCTGCCGGGAATTATGGACTCCGAGGGTACATACATCTACGGCGGACGGAGAAATCTGATAAAGAAGTTCAAGGCGCCAAACGGCATCGTCGTCAACGTAAAGAGATACCAAAAGCCGTGGGGCATCAACAAACTTGTATATTCCCTGGGCATCAGAAAACCAAAGGGACAGAGAGCCTACGAATATGCCGCACGGCTGCAACATCTCGGCATCCCTACCCCAGAGGCCATAGCCTACATAGAGCAGCGTCATTTGGGCATTCTCGCCGAGAGTTTCCTCGTAACACGCCAATGCGAATATGCCCACCGCCTGTACGAGATGGGCGACGCAACGCCTGAACAATATCAGCCCATGGCAAAAGCCCTGGCCGCCTTCGCCTACGACATGCATTGCAAGGGCGTGCTGCACTTGGATTTCTCGCCAGGCAACATACTTTGGGACTACGGCACCGAAGGCAATATTGTGTTCTCGCTGGTAGACATCAACCGCATGCATTTCGGCCCAGTGACACAACAGCAGGCATGCAGCAGTTTCTCACGCCTGTGGGGTCCGAAAGATTTCATCGTCAGTCTCGTTACAGAATATGCCCGCCTCGCAAGATATAACCCAGAATCGTGTTTAGCAATATGCCTAGAAGAGCGCAAACGGTTTTGGACAAAATACCAGAAAAAAAGAGAAATAGAGTTCGAACTGGAACTATAGCCCATATTTACATATTTCGAATTGCGCTGACTTCCCAAACTTTTCTTATCTTAATTATGAGCATATCAAAATATTTTTGTAATTTCGTAGCGTGTTTAAAATATTAACGGATTATAGCGCTTGCACATGGACGGATTTAAGAACATAGACATAAAGAATTTCAGAGGCATAGAGCATCTGAAGATAGATGACTTTGCCAGAGTGAACGTGTTTCTCGGACAGAACAACTCGGGGAAAAGTTCTGTGCTGGAAGCATTGATGTTACTCATGGGAATGTCGAATCCAGACATGCCCCAACAACTGAATTATTTAAGGACAAATGCCTTTAATCCATTTAGAAACATCAGCTACTTGTTTCATAACATGGACATCAACAATGCGCCTGTGATAATGTCAGAGCAGTTTGATGCTGTAAGGAGACTGTTGGAATTAAAACTCTCATACATATTTGACGGCGGACAGTCATCTGTAGAGCTTAGCGGACAGACAGCCACATCGGAAACAAAGACATTCCTAAATACACTGGAGATGAATTTTTCCATTGAGTCAGGAGAAGTCAAACAACATTATAAAAGTTCTATAACTATCAATCAGACAACGGGAATGATAGCCAATAGAACCATGGCAGAAGGATATTTGGAGAAAAACAGTGCTTCATTTCTTCCTGCCGCTTTGACATCAGCCGGTCTTGTCGAGAATTTGGCTGAGCTGATAAAGCGCAAAAAAAAGGATGTCATATTGGAGCGTATGCGGATATTCGACTCACACATCAATGCGATAGAGGTTATAAACAACGATGTCTTTATTGGTTTTGAGGGTGTAGGTGAACTTATGCCTGTAGGTATGACGGGTGACGGATTGCGCCGTTATCTTAATATTGTGGCAAGCACGGCCAATACAGTGAACAATATCATCCTCATAGATGAGATAGACAACGGTCTGCATTATTCAGCATATAAAAAACTTTGGGAGAGCATTTTCGTTCTTGCCTCAGAAACAAACAAGCAGGTGTTTATTACTACACACAGCAAGGAGACTCTGATGAAACTGCATGAAATGCTTGAAGAGCATAGTGAATATCAGGAAATGTTCCGTCTATATACAATAGAAAAGACCTTACTAAAAGGGCATAAGGCATATAAATATGGCTATGAGGGACTTGCGAATGCCTGTATGAATGATGTTGAATTAAGGAGCATTGCACTATGATTGACAGGTTTAATATAGTTGTTGAGGGCGATGCAGATGTAAAATTCATAAAGGATTACTGTTTACATTTGTTTGGAGAGAAGATCGCTACAGACCGTTTTATTAAAGCTGACGGTTGGAATGGTCTTGTTAAAGACGATGTTTGCCAGCGTTTGAGGTCAATGACAGATAACGGAGGCATAAACATTGTTATCTTCGATGCTGATGCAGATGTTGAACAAAGGCGTTCTGAAATAATGCAATATAAAGAACAATATGAATTAGATTTTGAATTGTTTTTATTACCAAATAATCAATCGGCTGGAGCTTTAGAAGATTTGTTAGAAAACATTATTAATCCTAATAACCAGCCCATATTTGATTGTTGGAATGATTATGAGAAAGAACTCAAGCAAGTGACAATCCCTGGACGAGACAAGCCACTGACCACTCCGGCTAAAAAGTCAAAAATATATTGTTATTTGGAGACTTTGCATGGAACGTCCAAAAGTCAGAAAAAGATGATAAAGGATGCCAACCGTGATTATAATAAAACAGAGCATTGGAATCTGGATACGGAATACATAAAGCCGTTGAAAGAGTTTTTAGAAAAGAATTTGAAATAAATAATTATGAGGACCTTTATATCAAGCGAAGGCTTATTGCGGAGAGGTGTTTCAAAAGAGATTTATGGAATGCATAGTGCGGCAGACGAATTATATTTCATGTATAAAGATATGATTGTTAAATAACAAGAAAGGGGTATGAACATGAGAGATTTGAAGATTGGCGATTCTTCAGCCAACGGGAATGTAGTAGTTGTTGACGAAGACCGTTTGTGTTATTTAGTAAGAAACACATCCAAAGGAGCACAAGGTTTGCGTACCATATCTAAAGCTCTTTTAGGAGAGTTCGTGGATTACATAAGTAAAAATCCAGACAAATCTGCCAATGACGCGCGAGAAGCATTATGCGGTCTAACGGACATCGACAAATTCGAGTATGGCTATGCCTCAACACTTGTAAATATGGCGAAAATGGTGATTGAAGGTGTTCCGAATGAAACAGACAAAAGCATTAATTACAAAAAGGAACAAAGTCAAGATGCTCGCCAAATCATCTATTACGGGGCACCAGGTACAGGTAAATCCCACAAAATAAAGGTAATGCTTGACTGTGTTCCCTGTGAGAACATATTTAGAACCACTTTCCATCCTGACAGCGATTATTCCACATTTGTTGGAATTTATAAGCCGACAATGAAGAAACATTACCGATATGACGGTAAGATTAAGGCAAAATATTATGAGGATGATGATTTAGCAGGAGCAAAGAAAGACGAGACTATCATTGATAAGGTGATTGAATATGACTTTGTTCCCCAGGCATTTATTAAGGCATATATGCGTGCTTACCAGACGGAAGAGAATGTTTATCTCGTAATAGAAGAAATAAACCGTGGTAACTGCGCACAAATATTTGGTGACTTGTTCCAGTTGCTGGATAGAGACGAGAATGGTGTCTCAGAATATAAGATAAAAGCTGATGCAGATATTGCGAATTACCTTGAGGAGAAACTTGGGAAAGATAGCGCAGGTATTAAAGACGGCGAGCTGTGTCTGCCTTCTAATCTTTATATCTATGCCACGATGAACACCTCAGATCAGAGTCTGTTCCCAATTGATTCTGCTTTCAAACGTCGCTGGGACTGGAAGTATGAACCAATCAAGTACAAGAATACAGACTGGGCTATTGAGATTAACGACAAGAAGTATTCGTGGACTTCTTTCCAGAAAAAGGTCAACGAAAAGATATTTGGAGATACTAACTCTGAGGACAAAATGTTAGGAGATTATTTTGTTAAGGCAAATATTGAAAATGTCATATCAGAGAAATTATTTGTGAACAAGGTACTTTTCTATCTTTGGAATGATGTCTGCAAGGATGGTGACAGCGACATATTCAAGACTGATGATAATAAGGATGTGAAGTTCTCAGACCTCTATGGAGATAAGGGAACTGAGATGCTTATTGGAATGATGGAGCATCTTGGTGTAGAGCTTTTGTCTAATGATAATATAGATGACGAAGATGAAAACGATGACGAGAATGGAGACATTGAGAGTAATATAACGTTTTCTATCAATGGCGAGAAAAGAGACAAAGAAGGTAAAAAATGGAGAAAAGGAGCTTTAGTAAAACGTGCGGTTGAAATATATTGTGAAAATCATCTACAATACACGGCTGAACAAATACGAGATGCGTGGATGTCCTTAAACTTCAGAATTCCTCATATTATAGAAACAGACAAAGACAGGGAACAACGTATAACTAACTCTAATGATAGCAGAGCAAATAAAAGGTCAAAGGAAATAAAATTATCTAATGGTGAGTCTATTCATGTTTCAACACAAGTAGGTGACAGCGAACAGAGGAGAGGCTTTACTGATTTCCTTGAAAAGATTAAATCAAAACCTGAATGGGGTATTAACATCCAAGAATTGTAATCGATGCTCCTATTCATTGAAGGCTACCCATATAACTTAGACACCATCGTAAAAGATGGTTTGTCTATAAGGAATATACTTGAGGATGTAGTGGCTATTCCTGTAAAGGAAAAAGACTACGCCTTTGAGTATGTGGGATATTGCTATAGCAAGTCGGCAAAGGATGTGGTTTTCTTTTTGCCTAAGGTGGTGCTGACGGGAAACATAAATGAAGAGAACAAGGCTGACACTATTTTCGGGGCAGCACCGCAGGAAATCATTGATTTTAATTCTGATTCTGTGAAGGCAAAGTTCACAGAAGAAGGATGTAAGGAGTATAAGGAATTTCTTTCCACACTCTCGATTTGGATTTACAGAACCATCAGTGTGTATAAAGAGACTCACAACGACAATATTCTTGAGAGTAAGGAATACCAAGGTGAGGGCAGAGGAAAAAAGACCAAGCATAACACCCTGCTTGACGTGATTATAGCCCTGCGCGATTTCAACAGGAATAACCAAGACTATTTCACGTTCATCGCCAAGAACATCCATTCCGGTTACAACAAAATACAGTGGCAAAAGACAATTACTTCGACAAATCCAATATTCGTTAAAAGGCAACCTATATACACAGACCCTGTAAACAAGAAAAAGATGGTAAATTTTGACGAGGAGTTGCTCATAATTTTCTTCTCCATATTAAACTATATAAAAGAAGAACACGGCTTTTCTTTTGATATTAATATCCATTACCATCTTATTAGTCCAAATAAGATTAAACGCTCATATATAGGCAAAAACTTCGGATGCCGCAGACTTAAACAGATAAAATACAAATATTTCTCTGACAAGGCTCTTCGCATTTGGGACTTATGCTATGCCTTCTTTGACAGAGAATACAAAATTTCTCTCAACAGACAGGCAGAGGACTTTTTGTTGGCAAAAGACTTTGAGCACATCTTTGAAGTAATGATTGACACGCTGATAGGTGGCGATGACAAGAGCAAACTGCCAAAGGAGCTGATAGAGCAGAAAGACGGTAAGTTAGTTGACCACATGTTTATTGGTCAGAGCCTGATAGAACAATCCAGTTTGTCAGCAGAGCAGACATTCTATATTGGTGACAGCAAGTACTACAAACGCTCAAAGAATGATACGACCATACTTGGAGAGAAGTCAATCTACAAACAATACACATACGCAAAGAATGTCATCCAGTCGAACATAAATCTGTTCTTGGATGACAAAGACGATGGCGGTCAGCCTCAACTACGGGATGAGCTGACAGAGGGATACAATCCTATACCGAATTTCTTTATCAGTGCAAGAATTCCCAACAGGAAAGACGGCAGCAAGTTTCTTTCTTTTGAGGATTCGCAACTTGAGACACAAGCAAACGGTGTGCAATTCAACCGTCAGTTTGAGAACAGACTCTTTGACCGTGACACTTTACTCCTTTGTCACTATGATGTGAATTTCCTCTATATCGTATCGCTCTACGGCAGGGCAAACAAAGGTAAGCAGGCTGTGTGGAGAGACTATGTACGGAAGAAGTTCAGAAAGAAAATACAAGAAACTTTCAATAAGCTATATGAGTTCCATGTTATCCAGCCACATGCAGGAATGGACTGCTATCAGTTTTTGAAAGAAAACTTTAGCAGTCTCAACGGCAAGCTATACCGTTCCAAGTCCAGCAAGAATTATCTTATTCTTGCCTTGATGAAAGGTGATGATGAAAGCAAAAAGCTATGGGAAAAACTCAATATAAAACCAAAGACCATAGAAAAGGAAATGGCAAGTAATGAAAAAGTCTTGAAAGAAGTTGAAAGTCATTTTTATGTAAGTAAGGCATTTGAGCTTGAAGAGGAACTTCATATAGAAAGTGTTGAGAATGTCGGAACATTAGAAAAGCTTCCCGAACAGTCAAAGAAGCAAGGCGTATTAATGGTGATGATGGAAAACTATCAGACAAAGAGCATTAACTTCTTGCCGAAAGGGGAATTGGCTGTCGGCATTAAATATACAATGGACAGTATGAAGATTGTTGAGCATATAAACGAAATCGGATATACTCTGTTTCATGCCCGTAAGGACGAAGGACAACATCTATTTGCAGTAAAAAACTGTAAGATAGCATCTGCCCATGAGTTATCCTCAGATATTTACCGTAATGTCAATACTACGACTATGTATGTGGTAGTTGAATTTGAAAACACTCAAGAGATTGATAGCAAATTCTTGCATCCCAACCTGATGAAATATACTCCAAAAACGAGGTATGATGCACAATATGCGACAATAAACGAAATCCGATAAAGCAGAATACAAAGGATATAGATTGCATATCTGAAACGCATTAGTATGTTGAAACGTATTGGCAGTAAAAAGAATGGATATTGGGTGGTTGTGAAATAAAAGAAATCAAGAAAATATATAAAGTGATTTTACTATGACTGAAAACGAGTTTAAGGAGATATGTCTGTGCGGTGAGACAACGAGAGTGCAATTCAAACGCGAGTTCACTTCGCAGAAAGAGATTGCCAAGGAAATGATTGCATTTGCCAACTCACATGGCGGTATGATTCTATTTGGTGTTGAGGACAAGGCAGGAAATTTGTTTGGGCTATCATACGAACAGCTTCAGCTGGCATCCCGTGAACTTGGGAATGCCGCACAAGAGCAGGTCCGACCGACGGTATATATTGACACGGAGGTTGTGAAGGCTGATGGAAAGCATTACTTGATTTGTAATATTGCCGAAGGACGCAATAAGCCATACAAGAATTTGCAAGGTGAAATATGGGTGAAGCAAGGAGCAGATAAGCGCCGTATAACAGAGAACTCTGAAATCTTAGCTCTCTTTCAATCTTCCGGGACATACCGTCCAGAGGAAGATGCAATAAGGGAAACTTCTGTCTCTGATTTAGAAATAACATATTTGAAAGAGTATTTCAGAAATGTATATGGCAGGGAGATGGAGGATTTTGAGCAACCTGTAGACAGTATGCTCCGTTCGTTGGGGATAACGGCTGCCAATGGAGAGGTGACACGTGCAGGAATGCTGTTTTTCGGTAGAAATCCCGGACTATATGAGCGGTCCTTTATGGTTAAGGCCGTAGCTTTTGACGGGAACACAATAGGTGACACCGCATATATTGACAGTCGCGATATTAGCGGAACTATTCCATGGATGTTTCGTGAAAGCATAACTTTTCTTAAATCTATCCTACGCCATCAGCAGAATGGGCAAAACTTCAACAGCGTAGGTGTGCTGGAAATACCGGAAGTGGTTCTTGAGGAATTGCTGCAGAATGCCCTTGTACATATTGATTTGCTCCATGCGGCTGCAATAAGACTATTGGTGTTCAACGATCGTGTGGAGATTATCAACCCCGGCTGCTTGTATGGAGGACTTCAAGTAGAAGACATAAAGTTGGGCGTGTCACGCCAGCGTAATCCGTTGATGGCTACTTTGGCAGCCAAGACAATGATTTACCGTGGTCTTGGTTCTGGTATCATACGTGTGATGAAAGAGAATGTAAGGGTGGAATTCATAAATGAAGAATCTGCAAACCAGTTTAGGACGATTGTATGGAGGACTATCCAAAAGAGTGAAAATACTATCCAAAAGAACGAAAATACTACCCAAAAGAGTGAAAACACTATCCAAAAGAGCAAAAATACTATCCAGAAGAGCAAAAATACTATCCAAAAGGATTTGACTACTACCCAAAAGGCTGTATTAGATTTTTTCAGAAATAATCCTCATGCAAGTAGAGATGAGGCCATACAAAATATTGGAATTGTGACCGAGGGTGGCATAAAATTTATAATTGCAAAGCTGCAGGGATTAGGCTTACTCAAGCGTGAAGGCGGCAGAAAAACTGGTATTTGGGTAGTTATAGATAAAACGAAGGATAATTAATTGTATATAGGATAAGTCATGGACAAGCTATCAGCGGAACAGCGGCATAAGAACATGGCGGCGATACACTCCGCCAACACTAAGCCGGAGATTATCGTGCGGAAATACTTGTTTTCGCACGGGTTCCGCTATAGGCTCAACCATAAGCGACTGCCTGGACATCCTGACATAGTTCTACGCAAATACCGCACGTGTATATTTATCAACGGGTGTTTCTGGCACGGACATGAGGGATGCAAGTGTTTCAGAATACCGAAAAGCAACGTGGAGTTCTGGACAGCTAAAATAGAGCGTAACAGGGAGCGCGACATAA
>CABSIA010000011.1 GCA_902477645.1 uncultured Prevotella sp.
ATTAATTAACAATTTGAAATTGAGGACAATACAATCTTTCGACCGCTTATGATTAATAACCTTATGCCGATAAGATTAATAATCCTATCGCTATAAGATTATTAATCTTAGTTATATGGCAATATATATGCCCACATCACACATGTAATACAGATACACTGAAATGTCAACTGTATTTGTCTTGCATGACTTGTTACTGACGAGTTATTCCTTTTTACATTTCCGCTGAATTATACAATCAATTCCTACATCCCTTGCATCATAATAAAAACAGATGAGGGCCCACTATATGGATTAATTAAAACTCCAATAACGTAATACGACCATATAAATTCATAATAAATCTATATGATCGTATTAGCAATTATAATTCACTAATTAACAGGTCTACGCTGTTTGTTTCTACGACAAATAGCAAATAATTAACCTGTACTTCATAATTCTAATCCCAGCCTTCGGAATAGTTAAGTACATATTGCCATATTAAATTCTGAGGAGCATATGGGAGGAATTTATCATATGAAGCACCACTTAAATCACATTTCACATAACGCAACAGAGTTGATGCTGTAACAAAACCATTAACGCTTGTGGTTGTGCACGAAAAACCTTTTACAAACTTTTTACTGTTGTTGTAAACATCAGGCAACCATCCCATTGCCGTATCATCAAGATTTGTAGTATAGTTCCTTGGCTTAATACTCTCATCATCACTTTGAGCTAAATCTTTGTAAACCTTGTATAAACACACGAGATATATAGAACCTTTTTGTAAGCCATATTTTTCAGCATCTGAAAAGATCATTTTTTTATAATCTTCAATTTTTTCCTTAGTATCATAGCCTTTGACTGTAATCTTTTGTGGATATGAGCTATCAGAAACACGTGTTACAGGGATATCCCAAGCATTAATTTCTGATTCTATTTGGATAAGATTATCCGAAATGTTTACTGTATAAACTGTTGTATCTTCGATGGTGATTAATTCACCTTTGTCTGTTACAACAACATTACCAGCCATAGCCTCCTGTACATTTGACTTCAATGGACTATTCACAGATTGTCATTCTTCTTGAACATCGTTTGTACATGAAAAAGTGATTCCTAATGTAGCAAGAACCACAAATAAAAATAATTTTTTCGTTACCATATTGATAAAATTTTAAAGTATTTCCATTTAATAAGTGTTGGATTTATAGGGAAATAAATATTCAAGGATTCACCACCAGAATCATACGCAACCCTTTTCATAAGGGTATGTGCCCTATACCCACCATTGAGATAAGTAGACGACACGACAAAACCTCTTTTATTCGTGTTAGAATTTATTCCAATAGAATCTTTATTTAAATCGTTATATGCGCCTTCCATAATGGCGAAATCGATGGTTGAAGGAATGATTTTAACAACCTCTATATTTTCAATAAAATATTGACACCCTTGCTGCAAACCAAAATTCTCAATCCACTTTCCAAAAATTGCTTTTTCCCATGATATAGACAGCACGTAGTCATAACCATATACGGAGTCCTTTTCGGAATCTTGATTAATTATAATATCATCTGGGATAGGACGGAGATTATTGTCCAAACTTATAAATGAGCATTCAGTATCATAAAACTTAACATCATCGGTTGTTATGAATGATGTTCCGTCTTTCATTGTATATTTAGCTAATCCGTCCATATCCTCATCATGACAACTTGTCATAATAAGAGACACCAAAACGAATATGAACCTAAACACCTTCATCAGATTATATTATTTCTTGCAAAGTTAACAATTTATTATATAACTCACAAATTTTTCTTGTAATATATTACAGAAATATTATTATAACACATAATTGGGTCTTGTTTATGTCCAGAATCTCTATAGTCCATTTAAACTGAAGCGTGACACAATAATAAATGCCGTAAACACGTTAAGTTATTGCACGGCAGATAAATCATATCTTTGCCAACCGCAATCACTTTTAATATCTATAACTATACAGGAATAAGAAACATGAAAGAAGTGCTATCATTTCTTCGAGACCTTGAGCGCAACAACAACCGTGAATGGTTCAATGCCAACAAAGACAGATATATCAAAGTACAAAAGATATGGAACGCCTTCTGCGAGGAGCTGATAACGGAAATCGGGAAATGGGACGACGACATTGCCTGCCTCACATTGCGCGACTGCACCTACCGCATTTACCGTGACACACGGTTCAGCAAGGACAAGTCGCCCTACAAGACCCATTTCGGCGTGTTTCTTGCCAAAGGCGGCAAGAAATCGATGCATGCGGGGTATTATTTCCACATCGGCACAGGAACGTCAGACGAGTATCCGCATGCCCACATGCTCGCCTCTGGCAACTACTGCTACGATACGAGAGCCGTGAAGATATTGCGTGAGGACATAAGCGACGGGTGGGACGAGTTCAAAGACATATTGGCAAAGGCAGACAACAGCTTCAAAGCCGATATGGACGGAGCCTTGAAGCGTGTGCCCCGGGAATATCAGGCAGATGCGCCATACGCCGACTGGATGAGAATGAAAAGCTATTGCCTCATTGCAAATACCGACAACAACTTCATTCTGAAGCCTGAGCTGGCAAAAAGGGTGTCTGAAATGATGAAAACCACAAAGCCGTTTATTGACTACATAAACAGGGCTGTGGACTTTGTGAATGAGGAAATGTAGCGTTATACTAAACCAAGAAACAAGCCCAGACCATAAAACTTATCCACAAGTTCATAAGTTTTATGGTCTGGGCTTGTTATTATTATTGAATTATTCTTATCTCCTCTACAGTCATTCCGGTAAGTTCGGAAATAAGCTCTACACTCATGCCCTTTGCCAACATAGCTTTGGCTATACCATTACGTTCTTCCACCTTTCCTTGAGCCATGCCTTTCTCGAAAGATCCCTCCATAACATTTATTGTGTCACGGAATTTTTTTATCGACTCGTCATATTTCAAGCGGTCAGCTTTACTCATGGCACTTATGTCTGCTATTTTCGCCAAGTGCTCGAAAACTGAATTCTGAGCCACCCAAGGTAATCTGTTAAGTACTTCCATATTCTTCAATACATAAATCCAACGTTCAAAATCATTTTCGCAATCATCAGCATCCTTAACAAAATAGGGAAGCTGGAGATATATCATGCGCATATCATCGGAAAATTGCTCCTTTGTTTTCATGTCGGCAAGAACAACATCAGTGCGAAACTTGTCGCCAATAGCGTCAAGCCTAAAATTCAAAAAAGCTATGAAATATACAGCCGTAATGCCATATCTCCATTTCGTGCCCCTTACTCCCTGCCGGGAGATAGCCTCACATGTGTAGTAAAGGCTACGCTTCTTGAAATAAGGCTGCTCACGGTTCTGCATCTCAACGATGATGTGCTCATTGTCAGCAGTTTCGCAGTATATGTCATAAATCAGAGAGCGGTCGCTGTCGTACACGGCAGGTTGCTCTTTGTCAAGAAACGTGATATCAGTAATCTCACGCTCTCCTTTCAAGAGATTGTTGAGAAAGTCGAGAAGAAGTGGCTTCGAGAACTCCTGTCCGAAAATCCTTTTAAAGCCCACATCGGTGAAAGGATTAATAAATCTGCCCTTTACATTGCTTTTTTATTTGCCGAAACTGGCTTTACTTAGGCAAATTTACGAATAATATTTTTAACAGCCAAACTAATTAATAAAAAAGAGAAAAACAAAAATTCACTGAACATAAAGTGGGCTGCACCACGTAATTATAACATTACGGCGCAGCCCTGCTTTTAGTTGGAGCAGATATGACTATGTGCCACATATTTTTCGCAGAACCGACAAAAGCGGTTCAAGCAACGGCACTTGGCGGTTCGGCGAGCGGCGTATGGCGGTTCGTACAACGGCGCATGACGGTTCGACGAGCGGCGTGTGGCGGTTCGTGCTATCTTAAAGTTATCATTGATGCCGGATAATTTTCTTGCCACCTTTTATCACAACACCTCTGTAGCTACCGCTAACACGCTGACCGTTGAGGTTATATACAATTCTATTGCTGGTGTTATTTTCTTGCATTATGCTGTCTACGTCTGATGCGTCAGCCAATTTTATGTTATATATCTTCGCAGCAGCATTGGTGTTTTCTGTTACGTCTTCAGGATTAACGCTACAGTAAATATAAACGTATGTCGGTCCTGCGACAGTGTATGGTACAGATAGCGTAGTCTTTTCGCTTGAAGTATTAACAACCGGCTCGGCATCGCCAACCTTCACGTTAAGATGCATTCCAGCCGTTGTTGCTGACTCTATTTCTATTGTTCCACATCCAGCCTCAAGCAAGAATATCATTCCTGTAAAATTTCTGAACAAGTATTCATCAAACAAGTCCAAACCGGTGATATTCTCCATCTGCTCGTCTGTTGTGACGTTATTCAATGTAATGCAGCTCTCAGCAGGATTATACTCACCTCTACCTTCTGAAATATTAAAAAAAATGTTGTTTACAATGGTTCCGTCGAGGTCTGTATTCTCATCTATTCCGTCAATACCAAAATTTAGACTTTTGCCGTCCTCTGGCACAAGGTCGTTTGCAACGAAATTCACAAACTCTTTCCATCCGTCGGTCTCTACATACAACGGTTTTGTGCCTGAGGGTACATAAACCTTGGCATTTGCTTTAACCGCATTCTCAAAACAATAAGTAGTAAAGGCGATCGGCTCGTCAGTGTGAGAAATAATCTTTTTTATGTCATAACATTCATAGAAATATGGCATGCTTTTTACATCTTTCCCTAAAGTAATAAATTTTAAAGATGAGCATCGTAAGAACATACCATTTAGATATGTATCATCATCAATGTAAAAATTTTCAAGATTGACACTTGACAGGCTGATACAATCTTCAAACATACATCCCATATCTCTAACTTTCTCTGTATCGAAACTGCTAAAGTCTATATGTTGAAGCTCTCTACAACCAGCAAACATCTGGTGCATATCTGTAACATTCTTAGTATTGAAACTGCTAAAGTCGAGAGAATTTAGGTGACTGCAAAAAGAAAACATACACGACATGTCTGTTACTTTATCCGTATTAAAATTACAGAGGTCAAGAGTGGTCAGACTGCTACAGTTTGCGAACATTCCTGCCATGTTCTCAACATTGGCAGTGTTGAAATGGCTTACATCAAGAGAACTCAAATAGCTACAGCTTGTAAACATTGTGTTCATATCTTTAACATTATCAGTCATAAAATGGCTAACGTCAAGAGATTGTAAATATCTACAACCATCAAACATCTCACTCATGTCTGTAACTTCTGACGTGTTGAGGTTTTCTATATTCTCTATCTCCAAAAGCTTCCAAAAACCAGAAAACCAGCCGCTGCAATTTTTTGGTCTCACATCCTTGAAGCTGTCTTCAAAAACGACCTTCATTACATTCTGAGGGACAATATTTGATTCTGACTCCCAGTCATATTTCCATCCTCCATTTATTGTAACGTCATCTCCCGACCATAGTAGAGTAATCGGCTGATTATTATCCACAAGCGTCTCACCCTCAATAAGAGTTTCGTCACTACTTAGGAAATGCAACGACTGGTCGCCCTCACAATAAACAGCGTATGGTGTCTGTGCCCAAAGGTTATTGCTCATCATTATGCACAATAACGCAATGACTATAAATAAAAGTAGACGTTTCATAAATTAGAATTTAAAAAAAAGCGAGAGAAGTATTCTTCCCTCGCTTGGTTATTTGCTGTTTACTAATTTTTTACATGATGCTCAATGCCTGCTTAGCAGCCTCGTTCTCCGGATCTATCTCAAGAACCTTGTTCCAGTAGGTTTTAGAGTTCTCTTTATCGTCCTTTACGAGATAATAGTAACCGAGATAGCGATAAGCCTCAACAAGGCGAATGTTATCGGTATTGTCACGGTTGGTGTTAGCGGCAAGTGATGTGGCAAGAGCCTCATAGAAAGGCTTTGCAAGACCTTCAGTTGTCTCCGGGTCGAGAGACGCATTAATACGCGCACGCATAAAGTTTGAGAAATCAGCCTGCTCAGGATGAACCTCAACGAGTTTAGCATATACGCCGTCAGCATTCTTCAGTGCGGCAATCTGCTCCTCGCCCTCAAGTGTAGAAGCCTGTTTCTGATAGATTGTGCCAAGGCCGGCAAAATCGAAAGCAGAAGGTTTGTCTACGTTTTCGAGGTATTCATTGTAATATTTGATACCTGTGGCATAGTCTTCCTTTGCGACGTATGCTTCGGCAAGATTTTTACGTGCGATATTCAACTGCTCCTTGTTGTCCTTGTTCTCCTTAGCTGCATTCTGGAACATCTCGATAGCCTTTTCATACTGCTTCGCATTTTTCAGGGCTGTGCCATAATATGTATAGTCGAAGCCTGAAATCTTAACGCTGTCTGAAGCGTTGAAAAGAGCGTCAGCATACTTAAGAGCCTCATCAGTCTGGTTCATGTCAGTGAGGTTGTAGAAAGCCAAACGGTTCCAGGCAGCCTTACGCGCATTTTTTGACAAACCATATTTAGCTATTTCGAGACTCTTATCACGCTGCTGGAGCATCCATGCGCCAGTAGCGTAGTTTGTAATGTCCTCGTCAGCAAGTTTTGACTTGTCTGCAACCTTGTCATAGCATGCGATACTCTTGTCAAGCTTGTTTGAAGAATAATAAATTCTTGCAGCGAGAGCATCAACAGCTATGTCGGGACGCTGCGTGCGAAGCTCCTCAAGATTAGACACCGCCTCTTCAGGGCTACGTCCACGAAGAATGTTCGCATACTTGAAATATCCCTCAGGGTCTTTAGGGTCAAAATACTTAGCCTGCTGATACCATTCGGCAGCCTTTCCTCCATCATCCTGTGCAACAGCGATGTCGCCAAGAAGAATATATGCTTTAGCCATCTTCTTATTGCGCGCCAAAGCGAGGTTAGCATACTTTGCTGCATTTGCAGTGTCCTTAGCCTCAAGATAAGCCCTGCCCATGCCAAGCAAGACCTCCGGGTTCTTCTTGTTTGCCTTGAAGATGTCCTTAATGGCATCATCATTACCCTTTGACTTGATGAGCTTACTTACCTGCTCAATAACGGCATTGTTGTCCTGTGCCATTGCGGGAGCGCTGAATCCTATCATCAAAGCTCCAATTACAAAATATTTAATAGTCTTCATAATCGTATGAAAAATTTATAGACTTTTTCTATTAAAACGAATAAGAAACAAAAATGTTTCACTATTCACCAACATTAACATCTCTTATGGTGATATTGCCATAGACAGGCAACAGTCCAGACTTCAGAATTATGAGCTGTCCCTTCGGCGAAGCTATAAAGCTGGCAAAGCCCCACGGCAGACCGTTGACAGGGTCGTTCAGCAAAGCGTAGACTGTTCTGATAAGAGGATAATTGCCATTGTATATATAATACTGGTATGGTTTCCAACTGTTTTGGGGAGTAGCCTTATCAATCTTGCTCACCGACATAAGCCTGATATCGGAATTGAAAGTAAGATTTGTGGAATCCCTCTTGTCGTTGAGCCAGTTGCTTCCTATGATGCCAATGGCATTAGGAGTCTTCTCAACATATTTAATCACTTCGGCAGAAGTATTGGCAGCGACAACATTCTTGCTCTGAATAGCCTTGCCGCCAAGTATAGAGTCTTCTACAAAATGTACGGCACTCGACTTAGGGTTATCAAAAACAAGAGTTATCTCACCACGCTTGGAGTTAGGATAAATATCGCTCCAGTTGTTTGCCTCTCCGTTCAAAATCTTCTTGATATCGCTAACGGAGATACATGTATCGGTATTTGACTTATGGACTATAAGGGCAAGTCCGTCGTATGCAATCTTCATTGCCTTCGGCAGGAAATTACGGTCTTGCAGTCCCTTTAGCTCGTCATCCTTAAAATTACGTGCTGTAATGACAAGCCATGTGTCTTTAGCCTTGAGCAGGTTTGTTATACCCTCACTCTCATTTGTATATATAGGCTTGATTTTGGCCTGCATATAAATCGATTCGAAGACTTCGCGCTCCTCTTCGATTATAGGTTGAAAACTTTCGTCAGAGGTAATGCTGATTACCCCTGACGAATATGTATCTGTGCGTTGGTTCTTCTGTTTCTTCTCATTATTGCAAGAAGAAAAGATACCTGCCGCAAGTGTTAATCCTACTAATATGTAAGATGCTTTATTTTTCATTAGCTGTTTATTACTGTAATCTGAATGCTACAGGAACGTTGTACTTAACGCGCACTGCCTGACCGTTCTGCTTACCAGGAATCCAGTGAGGCATAGCCTTAACTACGCGGGTAGCCTCCTTGTCGAGTGACGGGTCAACTGAACGAACAACCTTAACATCGGTGATTGAACCGTCACGCTCAACAACGAACGATACAACTACACGACCTTGAACACCATTCTCCTGAGCTACTACAGGATACTTAACGTTGTTGCTAAGCCATTCCATGAGGGCTTGTGCGCCACCAGGGAAAGAAGGCATCTGCTCTACAACGTCGAATACCTTTTCAACTTCAGGCTTTGGCTCTGGCTGAGCAACGGCTTCCTTGATTTTGAGCACCTCACCGTTGGCATCATCATTACCCTTAACATCGAGGGCACCGATGGCGGTCTTGGTGTTCATCAACTCGTCCTGTGTCTTAAGCTCGTCCTCAGGTTTTACCTCCTCGTCCTTCTTGATGACAGGAGCGGTAAACTTAACAGAGCTCTTAACACGCTCAACAACTTTCTCAGGCTGCTCAATCTTAACTGTCTTCTGCTTTACCTCAGCCTTTTTCTTCGGCTGGTTAAGAGCAGAAAGCTCAGCTACACTTGTCACTGCAACGGTCTTGGTTCGCGACTCAACGAATTTTACGAGAGAAATACATCCCCAAATTACCAATGCAGCTATAAAGATAGTGATGAGCGAATACAAGTTTCGTTTTCCGGCATTTTTACGAAGTCTATAAGCTCCGTATTCCTTGTTCCTTCCTTCGAAGACCATATCGGCCCAGTCACGGGAAATCAAATCTATTTTTGCCATTTCTTAATCTTTTAAACAGTTAGCAATATACCGACTTATTCGATGCCCTTGTCTTTGAGAAGTTTCTCATCGTCAGGATTAATCTTGTCGATAACATACTTACCAATGCTGCATATCTGCATTTCGTCGAGAGCGTCAACAAGGTTCTTGTATTTTGACTTGTCGGTAGCCTTTATGATGATAGTCATGGTCTGAATTTTCTGACCATTGATATAACCGGCCTTAATCTGAGACAGTTCCTTGTTGTAAACAGAATCTGGCATAGAGTTGTTAACATCGTTAGCCTTCTTCTCGTCAAGTTTAGCCTTAGCGAGCATAACCTGCTGAACAGGCTGTGTGCCGTCTTCTGTCACGTGAGTAATAAGGACTTTACGGATACCGTCCTTGCCCCATGTAGTTTCCTTGAGACATGTCGGGTCATCATACTTAGGAAGTCCTGCAACATAATAAATCTTGTCGTTGGCAGCTACATAAATAGTGATTGTGTAAGAAGCCTTTGTTACAGATTTATCCTCATCCTGCATGTTCTTATCGTTACTTGGCATACTAAGCTCCATTGTCTGCGGTTTAGCCAAAGAAGTACATAGCATGAAGAAGGTGATAAGAAGCATCATCATATCCACCATAGGCGTAAAGTCTACGCGGACATCTTTCTTCTTTTGTCTACTTGCTTTCTTTTTTGCCATAATTTAGTCCTCCTTAGCCAATGAAGTTATAAGATAGTAACGGTTCTCGTTCATATCCTGCAGCTCAGACATAATCTTCTTTACGATACTGTAAGGAGTTTCCTCGTCAGCCTTGATAGCAACTTTAATATCAGGGTTGGTATTTCTTGCCTCACGTACCCACAGCTGGAACTCACTCTCCTTGCCGTCAATAGAGTCAAGAGGAACACCGAGGGTGCCAAGTTGCTCATTCATCTGCTGCTGGCTGAGTGAAAGATAAGCCTGAAGTTTATCCATAGGCGCACCCCACATAGGGTCGTTCTGGAACTTCTTAGTCTGCTCTGCTGTCAGTGCCACGCCGAACTGTCCAGTCATGCCATCGAGAACATTTCTGATGTCATTCTGATTGTCCATGCTCATGAAAATCTTACCCGTCTTGTCAACGAGGATATTGAGCACGTTCTTCTCTGGAACCTTGATCTCCGATACCGAACCTGGAGTGGCCACCTTTACCGGTTCCTGCTTCACGAATGTTGATGTCAACATGAAGAAGCAGAGCAAAAGCACCATCACGTCCGACATAGGGGTCATATCGATCCAGACGTCGTTTTTCTTAATTTTTACTTTACCCATAGCGATAAAAATTTAAAGGGTTAGTAGAAAATTAAGCTTCTTCTGTGTGGTTTGCTTCGTATGTCTGAGCGATAGTGTAACCAACTTCGTCAAGTGCGTATGTCAGCTTGTCGATCTTGTTAGTGTATGTGTTGTAAGCAACTACAGCCACCCAAGATGTAGCAATACCAGATGCGGTGTTAACCAAGGCCTCTGAAATACCCATAGAAAGAGCGAGTGAGTCACCACCACCACCAGCAGCCAGAGCCTGGAATGAGCCGATCATACCGAGCACGGTACCGAACAGAGCGGTAAGTGTACCAAGAGTTACGATAGTAGCGATGATTGGGAGGTTCATCTGCAGAGTAGGCATCTCGAGCTGAGTAGCCTCCTCGTGAGCCTGCTGAATCTTAGCAACCTTCTGAGCTTTCTTGATACCAGTTGTGTGCTCCATTTCAGAGTAAGCGTTAACAGAAGCGAGAACAACGTTAGCTACAGAACCCTGCTGCTTGTTGCAGAGAGTGCGAGCCTTGTCGAAGTCGTTAGCCTTAACAGCAGCTTTGATTTCCTGAACGAACTTTGTAAGAGAAGCCTTACCGAAAGCAGTCTTAAGAGCGAAGTAGCGCTCGATGCTGAGTGAGATAACGGTAAACATCAATGTGAAGATAAGACCTACAACGTAACCACCATGGTAAACAGTTCCCATGAGGTTCAAAGGACGACCCTCGCGTGTACCGCCTGCGAAGTTATCCGGGTTACCGAGTACGAAGTACCAGAAAGAGTATCCAAGTACCAAGCATACTGCCATTACCCAAATAGCAGATTTAATACCTGTGAAGCCCTTGCTCTGCTTAGGGCTTGCTGCATTTGTTTTTGTTGCCATAAATGTAAGTTTTAATTTTTAGTTATTAATAATAATTACTTATAATTTCTTTGTTTTTTTTGTTAGTTTTTCATATTTGCTCATAGAATTTCCGCAAGTTCTACATGATAGCCTTTCGGCATCGAAACCGATAGAGAAAGTGTTTTTTAGGCCACACAATAGAACTTCCTTTAGCTCCACTTGTTTTTTTACAACGCAAAGATAACAATTAAAAGGTAATTACGTCACCAATTAAGAAGTTTTAACGGAATATTTTTACCTGCCCCCTTCTTGTTAGCGCAAACACCACCTTGATTTTGTATCAGTGTATATGGAAAACCAACTATTTATCTCAGTTTGGCTAAAGTTTCCTTAATTCTCCTCATAGCCTCACGGATGTTGTCATCGCTTGTAGCATAGCTCATACGGAAGCAGTCAGGGTCACCGAATGCGTCCCCTCCAACTGTTGCCACATGGCCTTCCTCGAGAAGGAACATTGCGAGGTCGGTAGAATTGTTGATAATTCTGTCGCCGCAAGCCTTGCCATAGAAACTGCTGCATTTTGGGAAGAGATAGAAAGCTCCGTCTGGAACATTCACCTCAAGTCCCGGAATATCCTTGGCAAGCTCCACTATGAGGTCTCTTCTGCGCTGGAAAGCAAGGCGCATGGTCTCCACACACTCCTGATCCATGGTATATGCAGCCTCAGCAGCTTTCTGACTCACCGAGCACGGGCCGCTGGTGTATTGCCCCTGCAGTTTGTTGCATCCCTTTACTATCCACTCCGGCGCAGCGATAAAACCAATGCGCCATCCTGTCATGGCGTATGCCTTAGAAACACCGTTCACTATTACGGAGCGATCTTTCATGCCGGCGGCTTTTGCTATGCTGGCATGTTTGCCTACATAGTTGATATGCTCGTAAATCTCATCGGCAAGAACGAAAAGGTCATCGTGCTTGAGAATAACCTCTGCAAGCGCATCGAGCTCATCCTGCGAGTACACGCTGCCTGTAGGGTTGCTTGGCGAGCAGAGAATTAGCATTCGGGTTCTTGGAGTTATAGCCTCCTCAAGCTGCTGCGGCGTGATTTTGAAATTCTGCTCAAAGCTGGCATTGATGACTACGGGAGTAGCGCCTGCGAGCAAAGCCATCTGCGGATAGCTCACCCAATATGGTGCGGGAATTATAACCTCGTCTCCATCGTTGCAAAGTGCCATTACCGCATTACAAACACTCTGTTTGGCACCATTTGAGACAAGGATTTCGCTGGCTGAATAGTCAAGTCCGTTTTCGTTTTTCAGCTTTGCCACTATAGCCTTCTTCAAATCGGCATAGCCTGGTACAGGCGAGTACTTTGTATAATTCTCGTCGATGGCTTTTTTTGCAGCCTCTTTTATATGGTCAGGTGTAGCGAAGTCAGGTTCTCCGACACTCATGTTTATAACATCGATACCCTGAGCTTTCATCTCACTGCTTTTCTGCGACATTGCCAACGTTGCCGACGGTGCAAGTCTGTTCAGACGATTAGATAACTGTGCCATGGTCATTTTTTTATTATTCAAATGCAAATTTACTCATTTTATAGTTTATAACGAAAAAAGGCGACTAAAAAACATATAATTTTAACAAATGCCACAATATTGCAAACTATTTTGTGCCGTTTCGTTGCATTTGCATCAAAAAAAACATGCCATCAGTCAAGATGCAGCGTGTGCCCCATGCGGTCTTTTTTTGTCTTGAGATATTTGTAGTCGTATGGGGTCGGCTCAATTTCTATCGGTACATTCTCGACTATCTCGAGTCCATACGCCTCCAGTCCGACACGTTTTGTAGGGTTGTTGGTCATGAGCCTCATCTTGTGCACCCCAAGAAATCTCAGCATCTGCGCACCACATCCGTAGTCGCGCTCGTCGGGCTCAAATCCGAGATGTATGTTAGCCTCAACAGTATCAAGTCCCTCCTCCTGCAACTTATATGCGGCTATTTTGTTCATAAGCCCGATGCCCCTGCCCTCTTGCTGCATATACACGACAACGCCTTTTCCCTCAGTCTCTATCATCTGCATTGCCTTGTGCAGCTGCTCGCCACAATCGCAGCGCTGGCTTCCAAGAATATCTCCTGTGGCACACGATGAGTGAACACGCACCAGTATAGGCTCATCATCTTTCCACTCGCCTTTAACAAGCGCCATGTGCTCCAGCCCGTTGCTCTGCTGTCGGAAAGGGATAAGCATAAAGTCGCCGTATTTTGTGGGCATGTGTACTTTTTTGCCGACCTCGATGCTTGTCTCTTTTTTCAGGCGGTATGCTATCAAGTCTTTGATGGTGATAATCTTCATATCCCACTCGGCGGCAAGTTTCTGCAACTCCGGCATACGCGCCATGGTGCAACTCTGGAACACTCGGCGTCCAAAAGACTTCCGGCTTTCTCTCCATAAGAGCACCTGCGGGATATAGCCCGGCGAGTTTGCAGAGGTCTACGGCAGCCTCGGTATGACCGGAACGGCTCAACACGCCATTGTCCTGTGCATACAAAGGATTTACATGACCTGGCCTGCCGAAAGTCGACGGCTTCGACATCGGGTCAGCCAACGCCTTTAGTGTCTCGGCTCTGTCATGCGCAGAGACACCTGTCGTACATCCCTCAAGTTTGTCGACGGTCACGGTGAATGGAGTTCCAAGCACCGACGTGTTTTCCACAACCTGCTTAGGCAAGTCCAGCTCCTCGCATCTGCCCAGAGTGATTGGCGCGCAAAGAACTCCTCTTGCATTTTTAAGCATAAAATTCACCTTCTCATCGGTGATTTTCTCGGCGGCAATAATGAGGTCGCCTTCGTTTTCGCGGTCTTCATCATCAACAACAATCACGAACTTTCCGTCTTGAAAGTCCTTGATAGCCTCTTCGATGCTATTAAGTTTGAATTCCATCATATTATTTTTTCCTTATTACTTTTCAAATTTTGCCCAGTTCCCTTATCCTCACCACTATAGCCTGATTGGTCTGGCGCACGACCTTAAGGTCACGGTACAGTCGCAAGCGGAACATCCACATACGGATATAAAGCACGGCACCCAACGGCACGAAAATTCCAGCCATCACATTGAGCCATTTATGCTCGAAAGGTCTGGTATGTGCCTTTGCCGAGAGTATAGGATATTTATTAAGCTCATGAAGAATTATCTTGTCTCTTGTGTTCGCAAGGTCTTCTATGACAGCCTCAAGCTCTTCGATTATACGCTCTACTTCGTTATCAGTCCTGTATTTAAAAAATACATTTATAATATTAGGAGCCGTAACGAGCTTATGTTCCTGCGAATAGGCATGAACATCATCGTTAATCCGTCTGAGCCTAACAGAGTCGCTGGCGTATTCTGGGTCATTAATTATAACCTCTTTCGAGAACACATGGCGCTTAAGTCTCAATCCGAGCAGGCGCATAAAGAATTCCTTATATGCATCGGCATTGAACACCACAGAGTCTTTATTAGCCTTGTATGTGACAAAAACAGCAACAGGAGAAAGCACGGCAGGTGCCAAAGCTTTTCCAAACCAAACCGCCCACATACCGCCACGAGCCATCCTGTAGCCGGAATTGTCGAGTATGTAATAAACAATAAACACGAAAACAGATATCAGAATGGGGTACCCCAGGCCGCCTTTTCTGATTATAGCACCCAAAGGAGCACCGATAAAAAAGAACAACAGACACTGAAAAGCCAAGGTAAATTTGTTTATAGCCTCTATCTCGTGCATTCTGATAAGCCTATCACCGTCGCTGGTAACAAGTCCTCTAAACTCCAAGTCGCTCAGCCTTCCCTGTACCCTGTTAAGAGCACTGTTTACCGCACTCTTTTTTGTATCAACTTGCAATTTGCTGAAAATACTGTCGATGTTCACATTCTCCGCCTTTGCTGTCTTAACGGCAAGTGCAGAATCCGCCTTACTGATTGAGGCCGTAGAGAAATAAGTGCGTTTTGCATCAACAAAATAAGCACGTCCTATGCTGTCGTAAAGATTGTTCAGCGAATCGATATCAGCCGAAATCTGTCTCAGGCCCTTGCCCTTTGCGTTGTTTGAGAGGGCTGCGGCATCAGTCATACTGAACTCACCGTCGAAATCGAGCACAATGGTCTTCGACACAAACGACTCCCGGCGGTAAGGCACCGACGCACTGTTGGCAAGCTCCTGCGACTGCATATTCTCAAACCACTCGCCGCTCCATAGCGAGAGCAGCAGGTGTTTCTTGTCGGCAGTAGACTGCAGCATTCCTGAGTCGGCGAGAATTATTGCCTGGTCCTCGTAGCTTCCCGTCATGCGGTAAATCATCATTCCGTACAATTTTCCAGTCTCCAGATCCTTGTGCTGCACGTAGATGTTGCTGTTTGGTATACCATCGTAGAAAATGCCCTCTGGTATCATCAGCTCCGGACTTTTTTGCTTCATCGACACCAGCAGTTGCGAGAGTTTCATTGTTGACTGGGGACCGATATTATTCTGGAAATAAAACGAGGCGAGACATACCGTCACGGTAATGGCAATCAGCGACCTGAACGACTGCATGAGCGATATGCCGGCAGACTTTATGGCCGTCAGCTCATAGCTCTCGCCAAGGTTGCCGAATGTTATCAGCGAGGAAAGGAGTATGGCCAAAGGGAGAGCCTGCGGCACAAGCATCAGTGCCATATACCAGAAAAACTGCGCCATTATCTCCACGGACAATCCCTTTCCTATCAGCTCGTCGATACTTCTCCACAGGAACTGCATCATAAGCACGAACTGACAGATAAAGAATGTTCCTAAAAAAAGCAGTCCGAACTGCTTGGCTATGAATATATCTAATTTCTTTATCCGAAGTGTCATTTATTGCTTCCTTTTCCGCTATGCGGCATATTAGGGTGCAAATTTAGCACAAAAAATTAAGAAACTCGTCTATTTTGTGTTTTTTATCATTTCCCCACACAGAAAGAATGCCAAATGGTTATCAGAAATTTTAGTGGGGCAATCTCAAACAACACGCCCTAAAAGGGGCATAAGCGCAACAACCAAACCACATATCTGTTTGATAATTAACGTTTTTGCCCCTACATGGCACATTTCTTACAATCGCATTGCAGACCCAAGGTGTTGCCCTGGGCTAAGTGCTTATGCCCCTTCGGGGCGTATTTCATTGAGTCTACCAGCCCTCAACATTTTTCAGTTATCCTCCTAAAGCTTCTTCGGCTTGTATATGGCGTTCCACCACGAGTCGTCGCCCTTCAGATATTTCTGGAACCACGCCATTGTTGAGTTTATCCACTTTGTGCGCTTCACGGGATCCATTATTCCGTGGTTCTCGCCCTCTACCTCTATGAATGCCGTAGGCACGCCGAGCAGCCTCAACGCCGTGTACATCTGGATAGACTCGCCGATTGGCACATTGGTGTCTGCCGTACCGTGGGTGAAAAGTATCGGTTTCTTAATCTTGTCGGCGTTATAGAGCGGTGACCTCTCCACGTACAGGTCCTTTCGGGTCCAAGGATAGCTGTTGGCCGCCGATGTCTCGCTGTATGAATATCCCCAGTAGCCCTCGCCCCAATAGCTGGTGTGGCTTGAGATGCCGGCATGCGACACTCCGCATGCAAACGGATTGTCCTTGGTCATCATGTACTGGGTCATAAAACCGCCATACGATGCCGAGATACAGCCGATATGGTCAGCGTCGCATTGTGGCACATCCTTGACAAACTGGCGGGTGGCGTCGATGATGTCCTGTGCCGGCCCCTCGCCCATTGTGTTCACATGGCGCGAAGCCCACTCCTGCCCGAAGCCCGACGCACCCGAAGGATTTACAAAGAACGCAATGTATCCGAGCGCGTTCCAGTAGTAAGCGGGATAATGCGAGCCGTTGCCGAAACGCCTCGATGTCGGCGAGCATCCGCCGTAGTAATGCACTATGACGGGATATTTCTTAGCCGGGTCGAAATCCGGAGGCAGCGTATAAAAGCCCGTAACCTTATATCCTCTCATGGTCTCAAAGCTCCACGAGTTGACTTTTCCAAGCTCCAGTCCAGCCATGTTTTCTTTGTTTGGCGCAACAACCAGAGAGGCCTTGGGTTTTCCGGCAGGCGACGTGATGTTGTAAACCTCGTAGGGCACGCACATCGACGAGCCGTGAACCATTATGTTTCCGCCCTTGCTTGCCACGCTCAGTCCTGAGAGCACCTCAAGCGGCTGGCGCACCATCACAGATTTTTGTGTTTTCGGGTCAAGCCGGTAGAGGCTTACGCTGTCTCCGTTTTCAGCCAGATAGTACAGGCAATGGTCAGCCGCCGACCACTCCATATTGCTTATGCTCGTCGCGTCATCGGCTGTGACTGGTGTCACGTTCAGAGTCTCCGTATTCATCAGATACAGATGAATGTCGAAAGTGTTCGGAGTCTGTCCCTTTGGCACCCGGTTGCCTATGCCTCCGAAAGCCTCGGTGCTTGCCGAGAATGCCACGAGGCCGTGGCTTCCGCAATAGGCAGCGCCATTTATAAATCCGTCTTTCTCCACGAGGGTTCTGGTCTGCATGGTCTCAAGGTCAAGCTCATAGAATGTCCGCCTTGTAGTCGGACGCTGCGTTAAAGAGTCGGTCGAGACGGAGAAGAGCAGATAGCGGCCGTCTGGTGAAATGTCTGACAGCGATACCGAATGATACGAATATGTCAGTGGCTGCACTATTCCTGTGGCAAAGTCGTAGCGCGCCAGCGAATAACGGGTGCGCCATCCTGGTTGGCGGTCGTCGGGATGCACAATCTCGAAAACGCCATCCTCCTTTTTTGGCCCCTCGCTCTTTGGCATCATTATGGCGTAGGTCTCTGTTGGCGATATAACGAAATAGTCCTCGGGCATGTCTTTTGCCAACACTGTGACGCTGTTTGTCAGCGGGTCTACAACCTTGAGGCTCTGCCTGCCGTCTGTTTTCTCGGTGAAATAATATCTGTCCGTCGCAGGCATCCACGTTGCCTGTCCCTCAAAAACACGCTTAGCGCCGGTCTTTAGGTCTACAAGCAGGCGCTCACTCTTAGTATTATTTTCGGAATCATACCATCTGTATTCAACAAAGGCCCAACGTCCTGACGCGGATAGCGACGCGCGTGTGGTGACACGTGTGCCGAGGATGTCGGTCATGGTAAAGCGGCGCATGCCGTCGTCCATAATCTCTATTCCTTTTTCGGGCAGCGACAGTGCCACGGCTGTGCTGTCGGCAACCAGTTTCACGCTGATGCGGTGAAATCCAGGCTGCAGCTCCATGGTGCCCGGCTGCTCTTTGCCGTCGACAAAAATTTTATAGTCCTTCGAGCCTTTTATGGCCAGTTTCCGGTCTTTCAGATATTCCGTCGCCATCACGTCGAAAGCCATGAGATGCAGCTCAGAGCTGTCGGTTTTGATTGAAGAAAGCTCAACCGCCGGTGCATTCTCGACAAGGGTCAACGGCAGGCGCATGTCAAGAGGCTTCCCGTCTGCAAATTTCTTCTGTGCGTTGTCTACACTGTCTATCACTATCGGGCTAACCGCCTTGAAAGGTCCCGCATGGCGGACTTGCTTAACATCTTTGTCGGCAGCCGACACCAATAACGGCAACGCCATGGCATACATGGCAAATACAAAATTCTTCAGCATAATATGTTGTTTTTCTGTTATTTTACTATAATGTCATACATTTGTCATCCGCTCAGTCCTCAAATGTCTTTTTCAGGCTTTCCCAATCCTGAAAGCCGGCAAGCAATGCCAGTTTGTCGAGTGTCTCGTGCGTCGGTTTTTCCTTGCCCGTAACTATCGCTTTCAATTTCAGCAAAGACTTGGCATCAAGCTTCACCTTATGCTTGGCGACAAACTCTGATAGTTTCTTAAATTCGCGTATCATTGTGTTTTAAAATAATGTTTTCATGATGCAAAGACAGGGCTAACGAGGGCAAAGAGACTTTATTCTTTATTTGCCGAGTGCAGCCTATCTTCTGCAAAGATAGCGCAAATAAGAATAACTGCAAAAAATCCATCGAAAAAAAACGAGTTTTACGCAACCTGCTTCAAGTGCCAACGAAGCAGGCTTCAAGCGCCATCGCAGCCTGCTTCATTGACACTTGAAGCATATATGCCTTAGAAACACAGTCAAAGCCTAACTTCAACAGTCATTTAAGAGTAACGGAATTTCTACTGTAGAAACATAACAAAATTTGTGCAGGCTTTGCCTTCCGGTTTACGGCCGGTGGCTTAGTCTGCACATATTTATATAACCTAATTGTTTAATGTCACCGCATACAGTGGAATGTTGGTCATCCAGTCATGTTCACGGTAATCGGACATTGAGAACCGCAGGGCATGCAAACCTGGATATTTTGCGACAAAGGCGGCAAGGCTTTTGGCACGCAGGTTTTCCTCAGCCTTCTCCTCTATGGGAAACAGCCAAATATTCGTCCTTAAAAATGTATCAAATCACATTTTTACGTCCTTAAAAGTGTAGCGAGTCGCATTTGTTGCGACTGTAACGAGTGTATTACCGTAACCCGCCAAATATGATTTCTCAATCAAAATTTGGTTAATGCGTGGAAAACGTGTAACTTTGCAAAAAATTCAATAACGACAATATGAAAGAATTAGCTTTAAAGTACGGATGCAACCCAAACCAGAAGCCGTCGAGGATTTTCATGGAGGAGGGCGAACTCCCAATTGAGGTAATAAACGGCCGCCCGGGATATATCAACTTTCTGGATGCGCTGAACAGTTGGCAACTCGTAAAGGAGCTTAAGGCAGCGACAGGAATGCCTGCGGCTGCAAGTTTCAAGCACGTAAGCCCTGCCGGTGCCGCAATAGGCCTGCCGCTGAGCGACACTCTGAAAAAGATATACTTCGTTGACGATGTGAAGATTGAGCTGTCTCCGCTTGCCTGCGCCTACGCCAGGGCAAGAGGCGCCGACCGTATGTGCTCATACGGTGATTTCGTTGCCCTGAGCGATGTTTGCGACGCTGCTACCGCAACTCTCATCAAACGTGAGGTGAGCGACGGCGTTATCGCACCTGGATATACCGACGAGGCATTGGAAATACTGAAAGACAAGCGTAAGGGAGCTTACAACGTCATAAAAATTGACCCCGACTATGTGCCAGCTCCAATAGAGCGCAAACAGGTGTTCGGAATAACATTCGAGCAGGGACGCAACGAGATTAGGCTCGACGACCCGGCACTTTTCGAGAACATTCCTACAGAGAACAAGACCTTCACCGACGAGGCTAAGAGAGACCTGATAATAGCTCTCATCACCCTGAAATATACCCAAAGCAACTCCGTATGCTACGTAAAGGACGGACAGGCCATAGGTATCGGCGCAGGCCAGCAGAGCCGCATTCACTGCACACGGCTTGCCGGACAGAAAGCCGACATCTGGTGGCTGCGCCAGTGCCCCAAGGTAATGAATTTGCCTTTCAAGCCGGGCATTCGCCGTGCCGACCGTGACAACACAATCGACGTGTATATCAGCGAGGAGTACGACGACGTTTTGCGCGAGGGCACATGGCAGCAGTTCTTCACCGAAAAGCCAGAGGTGCTTACAATGGAGGAAAAGAAGGCTTGGATAGCACAGAACACAAAAGTAGCGCTTGGCTCTGACGCATTCTTCCCATTTGGCGACAACATCGAGCGTGCGCACAAGAGCGGCGTTGAATACATCGCACAGGCCGGCGGCAGCATCCGTGACGACAATGTTATCGAGACGTGCGACAAGTATGGCATAGCAATGGCATTCACAGGAGTAAGACTGTTCCACCATTAATTTTCGCACAGTATGTCAGACAATTTCGACGACATTCTCGAAGGCGGCATTGTTTTCAAAAAAGGCGGTGGCGGAAACAACAAGGCTTCTGACAAAGTGAAGACAAAGGCCAAGAAAAAGAAATATATAACAGGTGCCCATGGCAGCGGATCGGCAAAGCAAAAAGCCAAATACCGTGAGCAAAGGGCTAACAGGAACAAATAAGGATTAAAGGCGGCTTCCGTTCGGAAGCCGCCTTTAATTTATTTTCTACTAAGCCCCACTATCACTTCCCGGAAATACTTCCGCTCTTCGACAGTTTAAGTGTCTTATCGTGCAGTTTTCTGCTCGCATGGTCAAAGACAACAGCAGGATTATAGCGCCTGCCCTTGAAAAGCAATTCAAAATGAAGATGCTCTGTCGTGGCACGCCCTGTGCGTCCTGTGAGGCCGATAACCCGTCCCGCCTCCCCCTTATCTCCACCCCCCACTAAATTTTTAGACTGATGGCTATAGAGAGTCTCAAATCCGTAGGCATGACGGATGCGTATACAGTTGCCATATCCATAGTAGGGGCCAGATTGTGTCACGACACCATTGAATGCTGCGACAATCTCATCGTTAGGACAAGTTTTCAGGTCAACGCCCGAATGTCGTCTCTTTCCGCCGTATGGACTGATAACCTTGGCACCAGGCAGCGGATAAGCCCAATGTTGCTGTTCTATTTTACGCAGGTCAAGAGAGAAAGTTGAACTGGTTTTGAACGGGTCCTCATCGACATCAGCCATAAGTTTTTTCGACTTCGTATTCTCGCCAGCCACAACTGTGATGTTGACTCTGTTGCCTGCTTTCTTAAACAAAATTGTCTGTTTGCGCAGCTTATGGCTTGTAAGCGATATTACCGTCTCCGGATTAATCTTTGCTCCATTTACCATCATATAGAAAGTAAGATATGACGTGCTCTCGTCGCCGCCGACAATGGCTATAGTCTGCCCGGCCTTCACCTCCTGTCCCACTTTCACAAGATTTTGCGCATTATGGGCATATACGGTCTCAAGTCCGTTGTGATGGCGGACGACTATGACATTACCATGACCAGAGATATTTCTCGACAATCTGGCAGTGCCGTCGAACATAGCCTTTACAGCATCGCCCTTCTTGGTCTCTATCTTCAATACATTGTCTTTCGCCACGGCCTTGCCGACTGGCAACGGGAAAGAATACTCTGCATCGTGCAACTGAGTGAAATCGACATTGAACATGTCGCTCTTCTGAAAGAGACCGGGAGTTTGGACACTTATCTGTTGCTGTTCGAGAGCCGTAAACTTATCGTTTGACGATGATGACAAGGCTATCACCACCAACATTGCCATAAAGCATATATTCAGGTTATGTAGTATATTTTTCATATATCGTTATTCCAACATTATTGCCGTATAAATTCTGCCAGAGCTGATGCCTTGCCGACGGGCAGAGAAAAAATCCTCTGAGGTAAATGTATCTATGCCAGAAACGCAAATATTGTTTTCCGGCAAACCAGCGGCAACCAGCTGTAGGCGATTGCATTCCTTCAGGTCAACATGCCATTTGTCGTAAAATTTGGCAATAGCGTCCATATCAAAGCCTGCCTCAGCAAACTGATTATAAACTTCCATGCCAACCTCAAAGCTATCGAGAGATATTCCCGGGCCGACAACGGCCTTCAGTCCCGCAGGGTCTGAGTGAAAAGCCGCATGCATCCCGGCAACCGCCTTCTGAGCAATGCGCCCGGCCGTTCCACGCCATCCCGCATGCACGGCACAAGCTGCATGATTTGCAAAATCGTAAAGAACAACAGGAATGCAGTCGGCTGTCGAAACGCCTATGCACAATCCCTTAACAGAGGTCAATACACCATCAACTCCATCGAGTATCATATTGCGGACATTCTCTGGCATCTGCAAAAACTCAGGCCCTATGATACGGAATTCCGTACCGTGTACCTGATGCGGCAGAATAATATGTGAGCTGTCAATGCCAATGCTCTCTGCAAGAAGCCGCTTGTTGGCACTGACACTTTCTGAAGAGTCACCACAAAAGCTGTTGATATTGAACTCTGAGTACTCGCCCTCTCCCACTCCGCCGTGGCGCATTGTAGAAAAGGCTGTAACTCCCGCGGCAATATCGTAAGACAGGAGTTGCGGACTATACCTCATCATCCTCATATTCAAAGTCCTCGAGGTCATCGACATCGTCAAGATCCTCGATATCGTCCTCGTCAACAAACTCTATGTCCTCGCCCTCCGCCTCCATCTCGGCGGCAAACCGGGTCATATCCTTGTCACGGTGCACGAGTGTGTCCTCTGCCGTAATGTCCTGCAGCTTATTGCTCTCGCTGTTCAGCTCTTTCCACAGAACATCCTTAAGCTCAGATATTCCATAACCTGTAACCGAGGAAATGAACACAACTGGCAAATCCTCAGGAAGATGCTCACGGAGCATATTCATAAGCTCCTCATCGAGAAGGTCACACTTGGTGACAGCCAGCACCCTGTGCTTGTCGAGCATTTCGGGATTAAACTGCTGAAGCTCATTGAGCAACACCTCGTATTCATGCTTTATGTCGTCGGTATCGCCAGGAACCATGAACAGCAACAGCGAGTTGCGCTCAATATGGCGGAGGAAACGGAGTCCAAGCCCCCTTCCCTCACTGGCCCCCTCAATGATGCCGGGGATATCGGCCATGACAAACGACTTGTTGTCATGGTAGGCAACAATGCCGAGACTTGGTTCAAGGGTGGTGAAAGGATAATTGGCTATTTTCGGCCGTGCGCTCGACAAGGCAGACAGCAAGGTAGATTTTCCCGCATTAGGGAAACCGACGAGTCCCACATCGGCAAGAAGTTTCAGCTCAAGAATAATTGTGCGCTCCTGCATAGGCTCGCCCGGCTGCGCAAACCGCGGTGCCTGATTGGTAGCCGTGCGGAACTGAAAATTTCCAAGTCCGCCACGTCCGCCTTTCAGCAGCACAACCTCCTGACCGTCGTAGGTTACGTCGCAAAGATATTTGCCTGTTTCCGCATCATAGACAACGGTGCCGCAAGGCACGTCAATATATTGGTCCTTGCCGTCGGTGCCATGACATTTGTCGCGTCCTCCGTTGCCGCCATGCTCAGCAAACACGTGGCGCTGATATTTCAGATGCAGCAATGTCCAGAAATTATGGTTGCCGCGCAGAATGATGCTTCCGCCCTTTCCGCCGTCGCCGCCGTCGGGACCTCCGTTGGGATTATACTTCACATGCCTGAGGTGCATAGACCCCCTGCCGCCCTTACCAGAGCGGCAGTAAATCTTTACATAGTCTACGAAATTGGAATCTGCCATTACCTGTTTTTAGAGTTATAAACTGTCGATAATCTCACTGATATCACCGAAGATGACATCGAGCAGACCGTCGCCCTTCACATGGTGATGCAGTCCCTCTTCCTTGTACCATCCGATGAGAGGCGCAGTCTGGCTGTGGTAAACGCCGAGGCGCTTCTTTATAGTCTCCTCATTGTCGTCAGAGCGTCCGCTCTCAATGCCGCGCTTTATGAGCCGTTCCATCAGAACATTCTCCGGAACATCAAGCTCTATCATGGCGGCAATCTTATGTCCGCGTCCGGCAAGCATCTTTTTCAGAGCCTCAGCCTGCGGGATTGTACGCGGGAAACCGTCGAAGATAACACCCTTGTGCTCTTTGCCGAAACTGTCGTAAACGCTGGCGAGAATGTCCACCATAAGCTCGTCGGGTATCAGCTGGCCGTTGTCTATATATCCCTTGGCTGTCTTGCCAAGCTCTGTGCCGTTCTTGATTTCCGCACGAAGCACGTCGCCTGTAGAAATATGGTTGAAGCCATACTTTTTTATCATCAAGTCGCTCTGTGTGCCCTTGCCTGAGCCAGGAGCACCAAAAATTACAATATTCTTCATCGTCTAATTATTCTATTACGGTATAAATGTCTCTGAGATTGCGGCCCTGCTGATCGTAGTCGAGGCCATAGCCAACAATGAAATCGTTCGGTATCTCCATTGCCACGTATTCGATGTCTAATGGAACCTTAAGCTTGCCGGGCTTGAAAAGCAGCGTACATACATGAACCGACTCCGGGCTGCGTGTGCCGAGAGACTCTATCATGCGTTTCATGGTGCAGCCCGTGTCGACAATATCCTCAACAATAATCACCGTACGTCCCGCCAGGTCCTCGTTCAATCCGATAACCTCCTTGATTTTACCTGTCGATGTTGTGCCCTGATAAGAGGCAAGCTTCACAAACGAAATCTCGCAAGGTATGGTTATGTAGCGCATCAAGTCGGCGGCAAACATAAACGAGCCGTTCAAAACAGCAAGAAACAGCGGATTCTTCCCCGCCATGTCCTTATTGATTTTCTCGGCCACAGCCTTCACGTTCTTCTGTATCTCCTCCTCCGGAATAAAAGTTCTGAACGTCTTGTCCTTAATAGTAACGGTACTCATTGTATGGCGTAAATTTTTGTATTATTGGGACAAAGTTAGTGCAAAACAAGGGAATATCAAAATTATCTGCCCGTTTTTTGCCTCATTAACACTAAAGAGATATGAATTTTTTAAAAAATAGGATAAACCGTGATTGTTATTAGCATTAATTTTGTATTTTTGCAACGATATGAAAATTTTCACTTCAGCTCAGATACACGAGCTTGACAAATACACCATAGATAACGAGCCCGTCACGTCGGTTGACTTGATGGAAAGGGCTGCCAATGCCATTACCAAAGCTATTGCCGAAGAATGGACAGAGTACTCACCAATCATTGTTTTTGCCGGTCCGGGCAACAACGGCGGCGACGCGCTTGCCGTGGCGCGTCTGCTTGCAGAGCGGGGATACAGCGTAAGCGCATATCTGTTCAACATACACAACAAGCTGTCGGCCGACTGCCAGACAAACAAAAAAAGGCTTGAGGACTGCAAGAAGGTGAAATCGTTTACAGAAATCACAATAAACTTCGACCCGCCACAGCTTGGAGCCGACACGCTTGTCGTCGACGGTCTTTTCGGCTCTGGCATCAACAAGCCGCTGTCAGGAGGTTTTGCGTCGCTGGTGAAATACATCAACCAGTCACCGTGCAAGGTTGTCAGCATCGATATTCCGTCAGGACTGATGTGCGAGGACAACACCTACAACATCCGCGCAAACATAATCCGCGCCGACATGACACTGACCCTGCAGCAGAAAAAACTATCAATGATGCTGCCCGACAACCAGCCATACATCGGCCGCCTGAAGGTTCTTGACATAATGTTGAGCCGTGAGTTTATTGAGAACACAGACAGCAAATACCACATCGTTGAGGAAAAGGATATAAGGAAAATTCTTCGTCCGCGCCCCGACTTCGCACACAAGGGCAACATGGGCAACGCCATGATTATAGCCGGAAGCTACGGCATGGCAGGCGCGGCAATTCTCTCTACGAGGGCTTGCCTGAGAAGCGGAATAGGAAAAGTATGTGTACGCACGCCAAGGCGCAACTATGGCATAATGCAGATTAGCGTGCCCGAGGCTGTGCTGCTAATGGATCCCGACGAATATGTTTTCTCCGATTCTGCCGACGCCAACGATTTTGAGGCTGTCGCCATCGGGCCGGGACTGGGACAGGCTGAGAATACAGCAGTGGCTCTGATGAGCCAGCTGAAACGCACCCAGTGCCCGATTGTAGCCGATGCCGACGCACTGAATATCCTGTCGTCTCACCAGGCATGGATGCAGCAGCAGAAACGCATCATCATGACTCCGCACATCAAGGAGATGGGCAGGCTTATAGGCTCTGCATGCAACGGTGACTTCGACCGCCTGTCGAAAGCATGCGACTTTGCAGCCAAACACGAGGCCTACATCATCCTCAAAGGTCACCACACCGCAATCTGCACACCACAGGGAAAGGTAGTTTTCAACAGCACCGGCAACAGCGGAATGGCGACGGCGGGCAGCGGAGATGTTCTGACAGGAATCATAACAGGACTGCTCGGCAGAGGATATTCAGAGGAAAACTCCTGCATTCTCGGTGTCTACATTCACGGACTGGCAGGCGACCTCGCAGCACGGGAGAAAGGCAAGGAGAGCCTCATAGCCAGCGACATCATCGAATTCCTGCCGAAAGCTTTCAAACGGCTTGAGGAATAGGCATTTACAACTAATAACGAAACAAAAAAAACGATTTATATGAGAAGACTTATAACATCATTATCTCTATCGGCAATGGCTATTTTCGGCTGCCATGCCCAGCAGACAGGCGAGGCTATCTCCTACTATCTGCCCAAAACAGCTATACATATAAATCTGCTGGTAGAAAAAACGAACTACAAGCCAGGACTGCTTGTAGGATATGCGCGCAGATACATGAAACTCGACAATGCAAATCCTAACGCCGAGACAACATATCGCATTGTCGGCGCGGAAATGTATTCTACCGCCGAACCCGACACAGCAAAGCTGTTCACCCTAAATATCGGCAAACAGCACTTTATAGCAAAAGTAGACCGAAGTTCCAAGGGAGTGCTGCTCGCCGTCAATGCCGAGGGAAGCGACAATCAGACCATTCCGTCGTTCACTCCCGGCAAACCGCAACCTGTACTGAACCCGAAAGACTATATGTCGCAGGATATTCTGTTAGCGACAAGCTCGGCAAAAATGGCAGAGCTGACTGCAAACGAGATTTTCGAGATAAGGGAAAGCCGTACCATGCTTGCACGTGGCGAGGCCGATTTCATGCCAAAGGATGCCGGACAGCTGAAGATTATGATGGCTCAGCTCGACACCCATGAAAAGGCTCTGCTGCAGCTGTTTGCAGGCACGGTCACCAAGGACACAACAATGACAACCATCACCTTCGTTCCCGACAGCGAGACCGAGAAACACACACTTTTCCGTTTCTCAAAACATTTCGGACTGACGGATGCTGACGACTTGTCGGGCACACCTTATTACGTAAATGTAAAGAAAAAACAGGCTTTTACTGACGATACTCCTGCCGAGACCGAAAAGAAAGACAAAAACGACATAGGGCTTAGAGTAAACATTCCTGCCAAAATGAATGTCACCATAGCCGACGGCTTTGGCAACACGCTCGCAAGGCAGGAATATCCGGCACCGCAATTCGGAAAAACCGAGGCTTTAAGCGGTGAGCTGTTTGGAAAAAAGCAGAGCAGTAAACTGGTTCTCGACTCTAAGACAGGAGCCATTCTGAGCATCGAGGCTCTGCCCATAGAAAAATAGCTCTTGTTGACGGGGTTACTTTTAATTCCGTCAACGGGGCCTTATGGTAAAAAAATGCAAAAAGTAAGGCCAAAACCCAAATTCACCCAGTTTTTATTTGGCCGTTAGGTTGAAAATAGCTATATTTGCGGCATAGAATTAACATAATGATACTACACCTAAATACCTTTTACTACTATGGAAGTTGAAAAAATTATGCAAGACCTGATGCGCAAGCATTCAGGAGAGCCCGAATACCTTCAGGCTGTAAGAGAAGTACTCACATCTATTCAGGATGTCTACAACCAGCATCCAGAGTTTGAGAAAGCAAAACTCATCGAGAGACTTGTAGAGCCAGAGCGTGTCATCCAGTTCCGTGTGCCATGGGTCGACGACAATGGCGAGGTTCATGTAAACACCGGCTACCGTGTGCAGTTCAACAGTGCCATCGGCCCATACAAGGGAGGTCTGCGTTTCCATGCCTCTGTCAATCTCAGCATCATGAAGTTCCTCGGTTTTGAGCAGACTTTCAAGAATGCTCTAACCACACTGCCTATGGGTGGCGCAAAGGGTGGCAGCGACTTCTCTATCCGCGGGCGCAGCGATGCCGAGGTCATGAGGTTCTGCCAGGCCTTTATGACAGAACTTTATCGTCATATCGGTCCTGACGAGGATGTTCCGGCCGGCGATATTGGTGTTGGCGGACGCGAGATTGGCTATCTCTATGGAATGTATAAGAAACTCACACACCGCTTCGAAGGTGTCCTCACAGGAAAGGGACTCGAATATGGCGGTTCACGCATCCGTCCTGAGGCAACAGGCTTTGGCGCACTGTATTTCGTTAATCAGATGTTGCAGACACGCGGCATAGAGCTTGCCGGCAAGACCGTTGCCATCAGCGGTTTCGGGAATGTGGCATGGGGCGCTGCTAAGAAGGCTACCGAGCTTGGAGCAAAAGTTATCACCATAAGCGGGCCTGACGGATATATCTACGACCCTGCCGGTCTTGACGAGAAGAAGATTGACTATATGCTCGAGCTTCGTGCAAGCGGAAACGATATCTGCCAGCCTTATGAGGAGGAGTTCGAAGGCTCTAAATTCTTCGAGGGCAAGAAACCTTGGGAGCAGAAAGCCGATATTTATCTCACCTGTGCTACTCAGAACGAGCTTAACGGCGCAGATGCCGACATGATACTTGCCCACAAGCCATTGTGCGTTGCCGAGGTTTCCAACATGGGATGCACCGCTGAGGCTGTAGAGAAATTTGTCGGTGCCCAGACGCTGTTTGCTCCGGGCAAGGCTGTAAACGCAGGCGGTGTCGCTACCAGCGGACTTGAGATGACTCAGAACTCCATGCGCCTTGGATGGAGCGAGAAGGAAGTCGACGACAAGCTCCACTACATCATGCACTCTATCCATGAGCAATGCGTGAAATATGGCCGCCAGGCTGATGGCTATATCGACTATGTGAAGGGGGCGAATGTTGCCGGATTTATGAAGGTTGCCAACGCTATGATGGCACAGGGAATTGTTTGATTAAAATGGAGAGGATGAGGGATATTATTGCGAAAAAATTTAATCACCTGTTGAAACAAAACCGCATCGTTCACGTGGTGCCGGTTGTGATAATATTGTTCTTGTCCTCCACATTTATAACACAAAAGCCTTGTCTTTTTGCACAAAAAGTGCAGAAAGGCAAGGCTTCTTATTATTCTAAAAAGGCCACGGGCAGCCGCACGGCAAGTGGTGAGCGGCTGCATCACGACAGCCTTACGTGTGCCCACCGTACACACCCTTTCGGCACTATTTTGAGGGTGTCTAACCTCAGCAACGGAAAGCAGGTTGATGTGAAAGTCACCGACCGCGGTCCCTACGGGCGGGGACGCATCATCGACCTCTCATACGGTGCTGCCAAACAGCTCGGCATGCTCTCTCAGGGCATTGTTCTCGTTGAGGTACGGGTTGTCACCGATAAAATGGTACCCTACAAACTTGAGGAAGAGCAGTTGCCCGATTTTGAGTTTGAGTTTTCTAACCATGGATATAGCTTCCTCGAGGAGTTTGGGACATCAGAGACAGACAAATAAACTTTGCAGAGCCGCTACATGTAACGTCTGCAAAAAATGCAAATCTCATTCTACGAAATATGTTTTATTGATTGTGTACGTTATTTGCGGCCGCTATGTATAGCGGCCCTACAAATTTAAACTCTTCTTTAGGGATTTCCCTATTGCCTTTTAGGGTTATTGGCATTGGCGGTATGGAATAAATTCTTTATCTTTGCAGAAAGAATAGAACAATAAAAAAAATAACCGTTATGAGAAAGATATTAACATTGGCCGTCATGTCAACCATGTTGCTGAGCGGTTGCGGCACATACGCCGGTTCCGGTGCTTACACAGGAGCGCAGTTTGGAACCATATTGGGCTCTGCCATTGGAGGCATCAGTGGAGGTCCGAGAGGCTCTGATATCGGTACCATTGTCGGAATGGCTGGCGGAGCAATTGTAGGCGGTGCCATAGGCGACGCAGCCGACAAAAGGGCAAAGGAAGAAATGTATGAGCACCGTGAGAGAGTGAAAGAGCGCAGAACCGCAGGCAAGCGGCAGACGCGGCTAAACGAATATGACAACGCATACGACAGTGGATTTGATGCCACAAACAGCGGTGACGACCGCATCTACGATTTCGACGGCAGCGACTACACTGGCTGCTATACAGCACAGCAGCCTACTGAGACAATGCCCCTCCAGTCGGCAGTCGACGAGTTGGCGGCGCACATGGAATATGCGCCGCATATAGAGATCCGCAATGCCCGTTTCGTTGATGACAATCAGGACGGAGTCATCTCGCGTGGAGAGCTGTGTAAGGTTATCTTCGAGGTTTTCAACACAGGCAGTTCTGCCGTCTACGATGTTCAGCCTACCGTCATTGAGGCTTCAGGCAACAAGCATATCTATATATCACCAAGTATTCATATCGAGAAAATTTACCCTGGTAAGGGAGTCAGATATACCGCCATGTTGAAAGCCGGCAAGAGGCTGAGGCCCGGCTCCGTAAAAATCTGCTGCTCTGTGCTTCAGGGCGGCAAGGCAATCTCAAAAGTCTCAGAATTTAATATCGAGACAAGAAAATAAAACAATTCAGCCGGATTTGTATTAAAAATTTGCAAATTCGGCTGAATTGTTTGTTTACAACTCAACAAAAGTGGTGATGCTTCGTGGTGCCAGTGTCGTCTTGCCGGTTGTAGTGCCTATGGGCAGCAGGCTTTCGGCAGAGATGTCTGATGTGCGGTACATCTGCCACTGGCGGCTGCTGCCGTCAACATCTACAGCCACGGGGAGCATGCGTCCTGAATAGTTGATTGCCACAACAGCGAGCTTGCCGTCTTTGTTGCGGTAGGCGGAAATCATGGCTCCGTATGGGCGTGTGTCGCCCTCGGCGACTTTGTTGCCGTCGGCGTCGTAGGCGTTTATGCCTAGACGGATGGCACCCGGACGGATGAAGCGGCTGTAGTTGCCCATTGCCCACATCAGTTTTGAGTCTACGGCGTGTCCAGTCTGCCAGTCGTCATCAGAATAGATGCGGATAAGCCCGTCTTTGTAGTCACCTCCTGCCGCACGCCACCACGACCAACTGCAGGCGTTGCCGAATACGAGGTCGTAGTGTATCATGCGGGCAACGTAAAGTGCTGTTTTCATAGAGAAGTCGTAGCCTCCTCCTCCGCCAATCTCCTCATCGTTCGACATTATGCAGACCTCGCTTTGCCAGAAGTCGAGACCATAGCGGCGCATGGAGTCTCTGAGAGCCATTCGTGATGTCCGCATGCTGTCTATCGGGGTGTTTGTCCAGTAGGTGTGTCCGAGAGCGACGTCTGGAATGCCGTAAAGTCCCTTTATGCAAGTCTTTGTGCTGTCCCTGCCCCACAGGGTTGCGAGGGTGTTTCCGCGTTCCCATCCCGCCATGTAAGTGCCCGTGAGACATCTGAGGTCGGAGCTTTCGCAGAGGACAATTTTCGAGTCTGTTTTTTCTTTTTTGAAAGCCTTGCTCATTTCCCGTGCCAGCCGGCTTATCTCACGGTTTGTTGCGGGCGAGCCTTCCTGTTTCGGTCCCTGCCAGTTCCAGTGTCCGTCAGGCTCGTTTACGGGGCTTACGTAGTCAATCCTCACCCCGTCGTGCTGTTCTATTCCTTTGGCAGCCTTTGCGAGGAACGATGCGAAATCATCGAAACAGTCATCCTTAAGATTTATGTTGCCGCCACGCCCTGTGTTTGTGGCAAGTCCGTTTTTAGTGAACTGCACGGGCGCCGAGTTGCAGAACAGCAGCGTATATGGCACTCCGCGCTCTTTTGCCATGCGTAGGAACTTGCGCTGTCCCGCCTGCTTTGTCCAGTCCCATGTGCCGTCGGCGTTGAGCAGGCATTCGGTGCGCGTGCCTCTGTTTATCTGTGCGTTGTCGCCCTGTTCCCAGCTTCCGGCACCGAGGTTCATCCGCCATAGCGAGAGTCCTATGCCTTTGGGCTTTCCCATGGCGTCGTTGTCGGTGCTGAACAGCCAGTCGGCAACCTTCTGCTGCTCGTTCTCAGGCCAAAGGCCTATGAACTGCATGCTCCAGGCATCGGATGCTCCGAAGTGTATCACGGTCTGCTCTTTCTGCCGGGTCTGTATGCTAAAGCGTTGAGCCGCAAACGTGTCGGCGGCAATGTGCCTTTTCATTCTTTTGCTCTGCGGGAAGGCAGGCGTTGCAAACGAGGAGAAAATTAAAGTGGCGGCAATAGTTGCTGCCGCAGATTGAAGTTTCATAATTTTGTATTTAGCAGTTTTTATTTGCATGCAAAGATAAGGCATGTATTGAGAAAAAACAAATTTTTGCACCAAAATGTGTGTGTGGGGGGGAATTTGGAGTTATGTAGATAAACGCAAACAATGCGGGCTGTGCGCCTTTTGGACCTTCAGCCCGCAAATTCATCAGCAAGCAGCATGTCCGCTCGTTGCTGGCATCACTCCAAATATCGGATGAGCCATAAATAAGACAGCTCCTATATAACAAACCTGCTATTCAAACATTTTACTCTTGGCAAAGTCAAATGGAGACTTAAAGTTACCAAGTATTTCAATCCACGGGTTTTCTGCACAGAGCCTTTACTTCATCTGCCGACATTCCTGTAAGTTCAGAGATCAGCTCTACACTCATTCCTTTTGCCAACATTGTCTTGGCTATATCTATACGCTCTTCCTCTTTTCCCTGTGCCATTCCCTGCTTCATTCCCTGTGCCATTCCCTGCGCAACACCTTTCTCAAACGTTCCCTCCATGACGTTTATTGTGTCACGGAACTTCTTTATCGACTCGTCATATTTCAGGCGGTCGGCCTTGCTCATGGCACTTATATCAGCTATTTTCGCCAAGTGCTCAAACACAGAGTTCTGAGCCACCCACGGTAATCTGTTCAGTACTTCCATATTCTTCAATACATAAATCCAACGTTCAAAGTCATTCTCACAGTCATCTGCATCCTTAACGAAATAGGGCAGCTGGAGGTATATCAAACGCATGTCGTCTGAGAACTGCTCACTTGTCTTCATGTCGGCAAGGGCTACATCTGTGCGGAACTTGTCGCCAATACCATCGAGACTGAAATTCAGGAAGGCTATGAAATATACGGCCGTGATGTCAGAATCTCCCGCTCTCCCTTCAGCAAATTGTTGAGGAAGTCAAGAAGCGGAGGCTTTGAGAACTCCTGTCTGAAAATCCGCTTGAAGCCCACATCCGTAAAAGGGTTAATAAATCTGCCCATAACATTATGCTTTTATTATACTGGCTTGACATTGGCAAATGTACGAATAATTTTTTTAACAGCCAAACTTATCCACATAATCTTTCTATTGTGCCACCTTGATTGCCACCTTAATTGCCACCTTGATTGCGGCCGCTATGCATAGCGGCCCTACAGTTATTCCAAATATAAAGCGGATTATAAGCCGGCTCAGCCGGCTTATAATCCGCTTCGTTTATCGTACCCGCTGCCTGTGACAGGGGGCTTTATTTAATCCTCATCCCACACGCTGTTGTGCTTGGCGTCGCCCCACACGTTGCCGTCTTGATCAGTCTCTGGCTTTTCGCCTGTGCCGAGACTTGTATTGCCGCTGAAGCTTGGCGATGCAGCGAGCAGTGCTGTTTCTTCAACTATATGGGTTACGTTGATTTTTGGCGCAATATACTTTTTCATATTTTCAGTCCTTTATCTTTTTTATTCTCTCTCCATCCCCGTTGTGGCGGATGACGGAGAGAGAGGTTTGTGAATAATTATTTTCTAACTACCTTCTTGCCGTTCTTGATAACGATGCCCTTGTAGCTGTCAGTTACCTTCTGGCCTGAGATGTTGTATGTCTCGCCCTCAATCTCTCCTGTTACGGTGTTGAGCTTAACACCTGTTGTCTCGCCGTCGATTACGAGGCTCAGAGTCTTGGCGGCAGTCTCAGTGTTGTTAGCACGGAGGAATGCACGGAAGCCCTTAACGCCATATTTGTCAGTAGCCTCTTTCTTCCACCACATGTTATCTTTGAGCAGATATTCGCCGTCTGCAAGCATTGTTGGTTCATAGCAGCCTACGAAGCTGTAATTTGTGCCTGTAGCCTCTGGAGTGCCCTCAACGAGAGTATAGCCGTCGAATGTGCCTCCTGTAAATTCAGCTACTGTCTTAATCATTACAGGGACATTAGCCTTGATGCCTTCTGTAGTAGTGAAGTCAACATTTTCGCCTTCAATATTGCTGAATGCTGCAACCTGAGTACCCTCACCGAATTTCTCAATAACCTCTTCGTTTGTTAAATTGAATGGTAATACCAAGGTGTTCCACTTATCTGCTGTGATTGTACGCTTAAGGGTAATGTTCACATCTCCTGCTGTAATTGTGTTTTCTATGTTCTCATCGAGAGTAACGGCATCGAGTTCGCCAATCTTGATGAGACGAACATCACCGAAGCTGAACCAACCAGCTCTGTTGTCGATACCACTTGGTTTAAAGTTTCCTACTTCAATTTTTACGCTACCAGCCTTGTTTACAGTAAATTCTGCAGTATAATCGTTCCATCCACGACCGAACAGACCAGCATCAATAGAACTGCCCATCTCGTCAATATCAACACTTGTCTCATCGTTATCGTTGATTCTCAAATAGAGCCAGAAATTATCCTGTGCACGTGCCTTGACCGTAACAATGTATTTACCAGCGTTAAGACCATTTACAACTTGAGATGCTTTCTGATTATTGGCTGTTCCATTCCAATAGTCATAGTATGAGCCACCTGTACTGCCGTCTGCATTTGTCCAAGGTTCGTTTGACTTCGTTCCGCCTCCGCCTTGCGAGCTATTCCAACCATTAGCTCCGTCTGTGAAGTCTGCATTAACGACCTTGTCAGTGCAGTTTTCTGCACCTTCTACACCTTCAGCTAAGGCGTGGCTCTCGTAGTAAGCACGAAGAGCTATTGTTATAGCCTCAGTTTTTGTTGCAGCATCTTCTTTTGATGTGATTGTAGACATTTCTACAGCCTTTGCTGCATTTAAGTTGTTTAAAGATTCTTCTGATGCATAAGCAAGAGTTGGATTTTCTGCATTCTTAGCGTCAACAAGTGTCTGATATGCAGGTTTGGCAGAAGTGAATGTGCTTATTGCTGCCTGCAAATTAGAAATTGCGGTTTCAAGTCCTGATTTTGTTTCTTCTGGAATTACGTCTTTTGTTGTTGAAAGATTTGTGCGCTCAGTTCCTGTAACTATTTCGTATTCAGAACTTTCAAGAAGTCCCATGGCTTTATTCTGAAGATTAGCATAGGCTGTTATCAATGCGTCAAGATCGATGCCTGCATAGAAGATTTGGAAATCATCACCAGTCATCCACGTTCCACTTGATACCTCTGCTTTAATACCGAATGTTACCGTATTGTTTGCAACGAGGACAGCTTCTGTAGCCAAAACTTCTTCAGTGTTGCTCATATCAGCAGTGATTGTGGTAGCCCCACTTGTTGCATACAAATATGCACCTTTGTCATTGCTATCGTAAACTTTCGCCTTGACGATGTATTTACCATTGGGGAGGTTAGTAAGTGTTTGGCAATAGTCTACGTTCATAGCTCCACCGCTCCAACCTTCAAGTCTTGTGTCTCCTTCTTTTTCAGTACGATTGCCGTTTCCTGCAGTGTGTGCCAGTTCTTTCCATCCCCAAGGGAGTTGTGCCCTAGCTTCGTTATAAATACTAGGATTTGAAATCGCAGATGTAAGGTCTATGAGATTTTCTTCTGAAGCTTTCTCTAATTCATTATCGCTCAAATACTCAAGCTTGAAATCATCAAGAAGCAGGCAATAATGCTGACTGCTACCTTGTGCGCCAGGTTTCATATAAGCCTCAATGTTGAGGTTTGAAGCGTCGTCAGACTTATAGAAGACTACTGACATTTCGCCCCAGGCAGATTTGCTGTAAAAGAAATTGTTGATTGCTGTATTAGTGCCGTCGCTCAATGACAAACGATAGTTTGTCGCATAATAATTTGAAGTAGAGTTTGCTACCTTACATGTAAGACGGTAAGTTCCTTTGGGTGTAGATGTAATAGACTGTGAAACCTTGAATTCTGTATTAGACTGCCAATTACATCTTAAATACATGTAATTGTTTCCTTCAGATGGTGAAAACGTACTGCCAATTCCTTGAATAGTAGTGCTTGCGTTTGCTATACCAGATTGAGAATTTGCCGGTTGTGATGATGGTGTAATTGTCCATCCAGAACCTGTTCCCCATCCAGAATCTTTTAAGTTTGCGCTTGCTTCGTCCTGCTCAAAAGAAGGGTTCGTGATTTTAGAGGTGTAATCCTCCCACGTTTGTGCAGCCGCATTACCCCCCCTATGCCCAATAAGAGGGTGGCGGCAAAGAGTTTTAGTTTATTCATACTTTAAAATATTAGGTTGTTGATAATATAAATAGTCAGTTAATTGTTGTTGCTTAATTGTTTAACCCACAAATATATCGTGGCAAAGGTACAATAATTTTCGCTATCGCCAAAGAATTTCAGCGAAAAAGTATAAAAAGTAGATGATAGGGGCAGGATTTGTAGAAGGGCATTTTTAGAAGAATAAGAGAAAGGCGGAATTAGGCCTGTGAAAAATGCAGCCGCTTGCGTATGGCATCGCAACCGCATTCAATGCCACTTGCAAGCGGCAGCGATGGCCATCGCATGCGTTGGCGTTTTTCCGCATGGTTTTGAATATTTTTTGTCCCACAGATTTTACAGAGCACACAGATTTGAAGCCTAACCTGCATTATTCCAAATATCGGATGAGCCAGAAAACTTTTGTCGCCGGACAATTTTTCAGCCTTGACTCCGTTTTTATTTATACCCGCAAAAATAATTATAAAAAAACAAATACAAAAAATGGCAAAAAGACCAACTTTGACGGACAAACGGTACGTGGTGCCTTTCATGCTTATCACGTCGCTCTTCTTCCTCTGGGGATTTGCGAGGGCAATTCTCGATGTGCTGAACAAGCATTTCCAGAACTCGCTTGACATTTCTATTACGCAGTCGTCGCTCATTCAGGTGACGACATATCTGGGCTACTTCCTGATGGCGATACCCGCCGGATGGTTTATCAACCGTCAGGGCTACCGCCGTGGCGTGGTGTTCGGCCTGGCTTTGTTCGCCTTCGGCTCTCTGCTCTTCATACCCGGTGCGGAGATAGGCACATTCTACGCATTCCTTATACCTTTATTTATTATAGGCTGCGGACTGGTGTTTCTGGAGACTGCCGCAAACCCTTACGCCGCCGAGCTCGGCGACAAGGAGACGGCGTCGAGCAGGCTTAATTTCTCGCAGTCGTTCAACGGCTTAGGCTGCCTGTTTGCCACATACGCCATCGGCCAGTTCCTCTTCGACGGCTCGTCGGAAGGCGGCAACGTGGTGGTGCCATATACCGTGCTCGGACTGTTGGTGATGTGCATTGCCGTGGTGTTCTCGCGTGTGGATCTTCCTGAGATTAAACACGAGGAGACAGAGGAAGACCGCATTCAGGACACCAGAATTATGAAACTTTTCAAGCACCATCCGATGTTCGTTTTCGGGCTCTTCGCACTGCTTGCCTACGAGATTGCGGAGATATCGATAAACAGCTATTTCATAAACTTCGTGACTGGCAAAGGCTGGATGGACGACAATACCGCCTCGATTGTGCTGACGGTGGCTTTGGGCTTCTTCATGGTAGGCAGATTTATCGGAAGCTGGATAATGCGCAAGGTTCCGGCAGAGGTTATGCTGCTGTGCTGTGCGTTGGGCAGCGTGCTGTGTGTCGGGGTGGTGCTCCTCGGCCTTGGCAAGTGGTCGCTGTATGCCCTGGTTTGCAACTATCTTTTTGAGGCTATAATGTTCCCCACCATATTCACATTGGCTCTGCAGGGACTCGGCAACCTGACGAAGAGCGCGTCGTCGCTGCTGATGATGACGCCTATCGGCGGATGCTTCTTCCTGCTGATGGGATATGTGGCAGACCAGACCAACCTCAACATGCCGTTCCTGATACCGTTCATCGGCTATTTCGTCGTGCTGCTTTTCGCATCGGAGCTGAGCAGAAAGAAGTGACGGCTTCCGGCTTTGGCGTTTTGTAATGCGGAATTGGCAAAACTGCGGCAAAATGCGGTGGCAGATGCGGATAATTCCGATTTTATCCGCCATGCGGCATCATTTTATATACCAACATTTTGCGGTAAGAGATTAATTTGCTAATTTTGCAAGCAATATGGATACGGCATGCCCGCATGCGGCTTACAGCATATAGCAGGAATGCCGGCAGATTTGTGGAAACAGTTTTTAAAACAATATATTTAAAAAGTTATGGTAAATTACAAAGATTTGGGCCTTGTGAACACCCGTGAGATGTTCAAGAGGGCAGTAGCAGGCGGTTATGCCATTCCCGCATTCAACTTCAACACTATGGAGCAGATGCAGGCTATCGTTCAGGCAGCCGTAGAGACAAAGTCACCGGTTATCATGCAGGTATCAAAGGGCGCGCGCAACTATGCCAACGCTACCATTCTCCGCTATATGGCAGAAGGTGCTGTTCAGTATGCCAAGGAGCTTGGCTGCGAGCATCCTGAGATTGTTCTTCACCTCGACCACGGTGATAGCTTCGAACTTTGCAAGGACTGCATCGACATGGGCTTCTCTTCAGTTATGATCGACGGCTCAAGCCTTCCTTACGAGGACAACGTAGCTTTGGCTAAGAAAGTTGTTGAGTATGCACATCAGTTCGACGTAACAGTTGAGGCTGAGCTCGGTGTACTCGCTGGTGTTGAGGATGAGGTTTCTTCTGCTGAGTCTCACTATACAAAGCCTGAGGAGGTTATCGACTTCGCTACACGCACAGGCTGCGACTCTCTGGCTATCTCTATCTGGCTA
>CABSIA010000012.1 GCA_902477645.1 uncultured Prevotella sp.
TGAAAGATTACCCTGAGCTAATGGCAGAATATAAAAACGTAAAGAAGAAATACAGAGAAGATGCCGATATAGTACTCACTCTATTAAAAGATGCCCACTGGCTGAAAGAAGAATAATTTGCATTACATAAAACATGTAACATAAAATGTGTAATGGAGGTAAAACGTTGTGGGATAGTCAATTAGTTCTTGCGTCTAACCAATTTTCTCAATCTTCAGCACTTGGTCGCAATAGTCAACTACGGCAGGCCGGTGGGTGACGAAGATAATGGTTTTGTCTTTTCCTGAAAGGATGTTTTCGAGCAACATTTTTTCTGTCTCTGGGTCGAGGGCGGATGTCGACTCATCGAAAATCATAACGGGACGGTTACGGAGCAATGCCCTTGCTATGGCAATGCGCTGAGCCTGCCCCTCGCTTAGTCCTCCGCCTTTTTCCGAGCATACGGTGTCCATTCCATCGGACAAATCCATTACAAAGCCGGCGCAGCTTTTTTCCAGCGCTTTTTTCATCTCCTCCTCGGTTGCGTCAGGTTTCCCGAGTCTCAGGTTTTCTTTTATTGTTCCGCTCATCAGCGTGTTTCCCTGTGGGACATATACAATGTTGCATCTGAGCAACGGTGATAGAGTGTGGCTCTCGTAGGAATTGTAGATACAGATATTTCCTTCTTTTGGCAGAAGCAGTGCAAGTATCATGCGCACGAGAGTTGTCTTCCCGGCACCGGTCTCACCAAGCAGAGCAGTGCATGAGCCTGGATTGAAGTCGAACGACAAGTTGTCGATAACCATCTGCTCCTCGTTGTCGTAGGCGTATGATACATTTTCAAATCGTATGCCGCATGGCGAATCGAGTCTTATCGGGTCGCCTTGTTCTTCCAAAGGGTCTTCCTCAAGTTCCATTAATCGCTCTGCGGCAGTTAGCACTGATACAAATGCAGGAACAATTTTCGTAAGGTCACGTGCTGGCCCCTGAATTTTGTTTACGAGCTGAAGGAATGCCGTCATACCGCCAAACGACAGTGTGTGTTGCGACATTCTGATTGCTGCCCAAAGAAATGCTATGAGATACCCGGCGGCAAAACCTGCGTTTATAATCAAGTTGCTGAAAACCGAGAAAACCGTGCGCTTTACCACATGCCGCCTAAGCTCGTGCTGCGTGTTGCCGAGCTTTGCTACCATGGTGCCGTTGCTTTCAAGAGTTTTTATCAGCATTCTGTTTTGTATGGTTTCCTGCAAAACACTCTGTACCTTAGAGTCCGTGTCTCTGACTATTCTCGTCAGCCGCCTCATCTGCCGGACATAGATTTTGCTTACCAGCAGGAACACAGGCATTATGCCGATAATGATGAAGGCAAGGGTGGAGTCCATTGAGAACAGATAGCAGAATGCGCCGGTGAAAAGCACAAGGGTAGACAGTGCGTTGGGAATTGTCTCTGCAAGAAAATTTACGACTACAGTCACATCCGTTTCCAATCGGTTCAATATGTCGCCAGAGTGCCGTGCCTCTTTGCCGTGCCATTCTGATCGCAGCATTCGGTCGAGCAGTTGCTGCTGCATTTGGTTTTGTGCCTTTATGCCGAGAATGTTTCTTACCCAGATGGCGGAGATGCTCAATGCAAAGTCGGCGAGAATAAGCATTCCGAACAATCCCACAGACCAGTAGATATTGCCGTCAACAGCTCCGGCGGCAACGTCGATTGCATGTTTCACGGCCCACACCTGCATAAGGCTTACCGCCACGCCGGCTATGCCGATGGCGGCATTGAGACTGTTGCCCGGCCAGGCCTGCCACAGCCATGCCACAATAGTCTTCATTGTGTAGCGCGATGTGGGTAGTTTCAGAAAATTCTTAATGCCAAATGCCATATCGGTTGTTTATGTGTTATTCTAAATATTGCAGCCTCTTTTTTTATTATCGTTGTCTCTGGTCGGCTCCCCACATCAGTTTTTCCCTTAGTGTTGAGAAATACCGCTGTCCCTGACGTTTTACCACTAAAATGTTGAAAGGCGCCTTTCTGATGGTTATTGTTGTCCCCTCGCGTAGTTTTTCGCTACGTCCGTCTATGGCTACAAGAAAATTGTGGCTTCGGCTTTCTACCTCGAGCTGTATCACGCAGTCGTCGTTTATCGTTATAGGCCGGATGTTAAGGCTGTGTGGAGCGACAGGTGTCAGGCATAAAATTCCTGCCTGCGGAACTATTATCGGTCCGCCGTTTGACAGGCTGTAAGCTGTGGAGCCTGTCGGAGTAGAGACTATCATACCGTCAGCCTGATACGTCACGAGATATTCTCCGTTTATGCTTGTGCGGATGCTTATCATCGACGCGTTGTCACGTTTCAGCACGGCAATGTCGTTCAGCGCAAACGGATTTCCCTCAATAGGCTCACCGTCGGCCTCGATTTGTATTGCCGCATGTCTCTCGACAGAGAAATTTCTGCTGTATATGTCGTCGATGGTGTCCTCTATCTCGCTTGGCAGAATGTTTGCAAGAAACCCCAGCCGTCCTGTGTTTATGCCGATTATCGGTGTTCCCTTGCTTCCCACCTTGCTTGCCGCTTTCAGGAAAGTTCCGTCACCGCCCAGCGACACTACATAGTCTACGTCGAAATTGTAGTCGTCGAATACCCCGGTTGCCTGTACCTCTATGCCGACAGCGTTGGCAAGGAAGTTGTAGAAAGGCCGGTCTATGTAAATCTCCGCATTTTTCCCGGTAAGATACGACAGCAGTCTCTCTGCCGATGTCGATTTCTTTGGCTGATATTCGTTGCCGAATAGTGCAAACCGCAATGTTTTCTCCGTCATATTTTTTATTGCTGTTATAATAGCCCATATATGGTGTCAGCCATATATTCTTTGCAAATGTACACAAAATCCGTGAGATATGGCATTGGCTCCATAAAAAAAACATTTTTTGAGTGAATTGTTGATATTTCTCGTGGAATTTGTATAAATTTGCATCACGACTAATAACAATATATTTATGGTATATGAATTTCTTGCCAATGGCTTCGAGGATATTGAGGGATTGGCACCTGTTGACATTCTCCGCAGAGGAGGCGTAGAGGTAAAGACGGTGAGCATAATGGGCTCAGAGTATGTTGAGACGGCACACGGTGTCACGATAAAGGCGGATGCGGTATTTGAGGACATCGCCAATTTTGACGATGCCGAGTTGCTGTTGTTGCCTGGTGGCATGCCCGGCTCGTTGCATCTTAAAAATCATGAGGGCGTAAGGGCTGCGCTTATGGCTCAGAATGAGAAAGGCAAATATATCGGAGCCATCTGTGCCGCACCGATGGTGCTTGGTTTCTTGGGAATTCTGAAAGGAAAGAAGGCGACCTGCTATCCCGGCTTCGAGAAATATCTCGACGGTGCAGAATATACTGCCGATATTTGCACAGCCGACGGAAATATCATCACTGGTAAAGGCCCCGCGGCCTCTATGCCATACGGCTATAAGCTGCTGTCGCTGTTCCGTAGCGATGAAGATGTAAAAGCCATAGAGGACGGCATGATGTACACCGATTTTCTGGCGTCGAGATAATGCTATGGACTATGCGATAATTGTTGCCGGAGGCAAGGGGCTCCGCATGGGGGCTGACATTCCGAAGCAGTTCTTGGAAGTGGGTGGAAAACCCATTCTGATGCATACCATACAGCGTTTTGCCGATTACGATGCCAAAATGCAGATAATCCTTGTGCTTCCGCATGAGCAGCAGGACTATTGGCGGCAACTGTGCTCTCAATATGGCTTTACAGTTCCTCATATCATAGTTGATGGCGGCGACACCCGTTTCCAGTCGTGTAAAAACGGCATTATGGCAATACCCGGGGATGTCACCGAGGGTGTTGTCGGAATACACGACGGAGTACGTCCGTTTGTCTCGGCCGAGGTTATAGAGCGGTGTTATGAGACGGCACGTGAGGAATATGCCGCCATACCTGTTATGCCCGTTGTCGACACGTTGAGGTTCGTGGACCGCCACGGCGGAGGGAAAAATGTTTATCGTGGAGATTACAAAATTGTGCAGACTCCGCAGACGTTCGACCTCTCGCTTATCCGCCAGGCATACGCGCAGCCCTATAGCGAAAGCTTCACCGACGACGCCTCTGTTGTAGAGAGCCTCGGATGCTCGGTCCGGATGGTTGAGGGAAACCGTGAGAACATAAAGATAACCACACAATTTGATTTAAAAGTAGCCCAACTGCTGTGTTAGACATACTCAATCAAGACATAATGTATCTTCAGGGCGTAGGTCCTAAACGCAAGGAAATTCTTAGCCGTGAGCTTGGGATTAAGACCTGGCGTGACCTGCTTGAATATTTCCCGTACAAATACATTGACCGCAGCAAAATTTACAAAATCTCAGAGCTGCGGGGCGATATGACGTTTGTGCAGGTTAAGGGGAAAATACTTAGTTTTGAGGAGTTCCCGATGCAGGGGCGCAAAGTAAGGGTGGTGGCCCATTTCTACGACGGCACCGAGGTTTGCGACCTTGTATGGTTCAACGGGGCAAAATTTGTCTACAACAATTATAAGGTTGGGATAGAATACATAGTTTTCGGAAAACCAACCGCTTACGGCGGGCGATACCAGTTTTCGCATCCCGAGAGCCGGCAGGCGAGGTACGGCTCTCTGAAATGGGAATGCAGCCCTATTACATTACGACCGAGAAAATGAAAAAGTCGGGTGTGATGTCGGGTGCGATGGCAAAAATGGAGAAAACTCTCCTATCGAAATTGTCTGCGCCATTGCCCGAGACGTTGCCTCCGTTTATCACCTCACGTCTGCGTCTTGTCTCGCGTGATGATGCCATGCGGCTGATACATCATCCCAAATCGCCCGACGATGTACAGCGGGCTACTACAAGGCTGAAATTTGAGGAGCTGTTCTATGTTCAGCTCAATATTCTCCGCTATGCCGCCGAGAACCGACGGAAGTTCAAAGGCTATGTGTTTCAGCGCGTTGGCGCACTGTTCAATGATTTCTACAGCAATCATCTGCCCTTTGAGCTTACCTGTGCGCAAAAACGGGTGATGCGTGAGATACGCGCCGATATGAAAACCGGCCGGCAGATGAACCGCCTACTTCAGGGCGATGTCGGTTCTGGCAAAACTTTGGTTGCTCTGATGACCATGCTTATAGCTCTCGACAACGGCTATCAGGCCTGTATCATGGCTCCTACGGAAATTCTCGCCGAACAGCATTACGCCACTATAAAAGAGTTTCTTGGCGACATGGATGTCCGTGTAGAGCTGCTTACAGGAATTGTTAAAGGCAAGCGCCGGAAAGAGGTTCTGCAGGGTTTGGCATCAGGCGATGTGAATATTCTTGTCGGCACACATGCCATAATCGAGGACACCGTAGTGTTCTCACATCTCGGTGTCGCAATTGTTGACGAGCAACACCGCTTCGGCGTTGCGCAGCGCGCAAAATTGTGGGGAAAGAGCATTAATCCGCCGCATATTCTCGTAATGACGGCCACGCCTATTCCACGCACCCTTGCCATGACAATCTACGGCGACCTTGATGTCAGCGTAATCGATCAGCTGCCGCCGGGCAGAAAACCCATTCAGACACTCCATAAGCTTGACAGTCAGACAACAAGCCTATACCAGGGCATACGCCAGCAGATAGCTCAGGGCCGTCAGGTTTATATCGTTTTTCCGTTGATAAAAGAGAGCGAGAAGTCCGATTTGAAAAATCTCGAGGATGGCTATCAGGCCCTTTGCGAGGTTTTCCCTGATTTTCGTCTCAGTAAAGTCCACGGCAAGATGAAGTCTGCTGAGAAAGAGGACGAGATGCGGCGTTTCGTAAGTGGCGAGACCCAAATTCTTGTCGCCACCACGGTTATTGAGGTCGGTGTCAATGTTCCCAATGCCTCGGTAATGGTTATTCTTGACGCACAGCGTTTTGGCCTCTCGCAGCTACACCAGCTTAGGGGCAGGGTGGGGCGTGGCGCCAAGCAGAGCTACTGCATTTTGGTCACACCCTATAAACTGTCGAAAGAGACACAAAAGCGTATTGATATAATGTGCTCTACCAACGACGGTTTCTGTATAGCCGAGGCTGACTTGAAACTCCGGGGCCCAGGCGATTTGGAGGGTACACAGCAGAGCGGAATAGCCTTCGATTTGAAAATTGCCGATATTGCGCGCGACGGGCAGCTTGTTCAGCTGGCACGTGACGAGGCGCAAAAAATTATAGACAACGACCCTAATTGCGATAAACCCGAGAATGACACGCTCTGGAACAGGCTTGCGGAAATAAGGCAAACAAATGTTAATTGGGCACCGATAAGCTAAAGCCGGCTTTTGACACATTCTTGATATGGGTCAATCTTTTGGGATGCCCATAAATAAAAGGATTTGCGGAAATGTCTGTCAGTTAATTATTTGTATTTGCAAACGCCACTTTGCAAAACATGTATGTTAAAAGATGAATAAAAACTGTTAACCCCGTCGGCTTTTTAGGATTTTTTTGCTACCTTTGCAAAGTCGTTATTACAATGACATCTAAATCTATAGGCTTTTTCCAAAATTGCGCTATGTAATTTTGTTTATACGCCAGCCTGCAAAAACGAATAATTGACATGAATTTGAAAAAAATCTTTAGGACTGTTACCGTATCAGCGTTGTTGGCATTGTCAACGGCTCCTGTTGTAGCCCAAGATCTTCTCGCGCGTCAGGCACCCGTAGACAGAAGGGCACGCAAGGTTGACACGTTGGCACTTCGGAATATCATTCACAGAGAAAATTTAGAGTCGCCCGCAGCTGACCTCTACGAGGATTGGGATAATGTTTATGCGCACAAGAGAATCGAAATGCCAGATTCTTTCACTATTGACTTGCGCAATTTCTGCATGCCTACCCCGAGCCGTGTCGTAACCAGCAACTTCGGCGCACGGTGGGGACGCCAGCACAAGGGACTCGACATCAAGGTCTATACAGGCGACACCATCCGTGCCGCATTCTCGGGAAAAGTCCGCATAGTACGATATGAGGCACGTGGATATGGAAAATATATCGTTATCCGCCACCCTAACGGACTTGAGACAATCTACGGGCACCTGTCAAAACAGCTTGTGTCTGAAAATCAGGAGGTCCGCTCTGGCGATGTTATCGGGCTTGGCGGAAACACCGGCCGAAGCACAGGCTCACATCTGCATTTCGAGACACGTCTGTGTGGCATGGCGCTTAATCCGGCACTGTTGTTCGACTTCCGTAATCAGGATGTTGTCGGTGATTTCTATACCTATAACGCCCGCACATACGACCGTGAGTCTCGTGAGGCTACATCGCTGAGAGGCAAAATCGGAAATGGCGGCTACACACGCGAGGAAGTTACGGGCAGCTCAGACGTGGCTTCAGCCTCAATGCCTGCCGTTCAGGAGAAACTGTATCATAAGGTGGCGAAAGGCGAGACCCTTTCGGCAATCGCAAAGAAGCGTGGAACCACTATAGACAAGCTCTGCAAGCTCAACCACATCCGCAAGTCGATTAGAATCAAGCCTGGCATGATACTCAGGTATTCATAATAAACTTCAGGTTTCATACGAAATTATTATTAGACATTTTTATAATTGGGACGAAGACCTGCTAAGGTCTTCGTCTTTTTTAAAACATCATAATTTAAGAAATTACAATGGGAGGACAGTATTGGAACAGAAAAGGCGACCATGAGGACGAGAACGAGAAAATCGCCAAGCCTTTTGCCGAGTATGTAGGTCATGGGAATATGGAGTTTCCGCGTAAGCGCGACGACGAGCCGGATACAGATTCCCAATCAACCTGTAATGCCGTTACCAGTAACGGTTGCAATCAATGAACGCATTTGGCTGTAGGGCCGCTATGTATAGCGGCCCTACAGTTATCTGCTCAATTCAAAATTGAGGATAGCGGTTTGAAATTATAAAAACCGGTGTGTTTTTCCAAATGCTTTTATGATCCCAGCTGCTATATCCATCGCAAGCGGTTGCAAGTGGCATCGCAACCGCTTGCGTTGCCACTTGCAACCGCTTGCGATTTTTTTGATGTTTTTCCTCGATTTTTTCCAGTCTGCATTTTGTGTGCTTTTGCGGCCTGAAATGAACTTTGAAAAATGTCTAATTACTTGAAAATATGATTATCGTCGCATTTTCTTTTCTTTTTATTCATCCCATATTCTGATTTCTATTAATTTTGCGCTTTCAATCAGAAACAGGCCAAAGCTTTTTATTGCCAATCGGTGAAATCAAGCAGGCGTGTCATTGTTGTGGCATATAGTAAGTGATTTGAATTAAACTAATATAAACAAATAACTAAATTAAAATGAAAAAAAATCTACTTAAAACAATGCTCGTGGCTATAGGTATGGCCATTGGGGGAGGTAATGGTGCGTGGGCTTATGATGTCCCTGAAAGTTTAGAAGTCAAAGAAGTGCTTCTTGGTACATTGAATAACAACATTGTTAACGCAGAGACTTTTGATGCTGACGATTCGCAGATTCCGGCATGGACTAATCCTGGTGCTTTTTCTATTGCAGAAATTCCAACAAGTTCATGGGATAATCTTGCTTTAAATATGTCAGGAAAGGCTATGAGGCTTGGTTCGAGATCTGTGCATGATTTATCATTTAATACGCCAAAGACTTCAGGAAAAATTGTCTTTTCTGTAGATGCATATATAGGCACTCATCAAAAACAAATCCAATTTATAGATGCAAATGATAATATTGTGGCATATTTTGCTTATTCTGATAGAAGTGCAAGCAATGGCCGTTTATATAATCAGCCATATCTATTTGTTGGTGAAACTTATACAGAATTAGCAGAGATAGCAGGAACATATAGTATTGGTGATACCTATTTAGGAACAAGAGACCGTGAATATCAAATTACAGAATTTGTAATTGATCTTGATAACAATACTATAAGCTATAATGGAAAAATAATGGACCGTCGTAGAAGTAATGGTTGGTTTTCAGACAATGCAACTATTACATTTTCCTCTCAAATAGCAGGTATTAAAGGTATTCGCATTGATGCTACTCTATGTGGAAACAATACCTATTATGCTTATTTTGATAATATGTCGTTATACCATGTTGATGCAAAAGCAGGTTCCTACCAGTATGTGGTAAATGCTGTAGATGGTGAGAATATTATCAAGGAAATCGCATCTGGAACAACTGTTCCTGATGAAGATACATATGTGTATTATCCATATGCTATTAACACAGAAGATGGTTGGTACACAACTACAGAATATTTGGGAACTGCTATCACAAATTCGGGTACAATTTCTGTTCCATATACAAAAGAAGAAGATATAGTTGCTTTTGTAGAGGGAGAAGATGCAGTTGTAGATGGAGCTGAGACACTTGGTTACTCAAACGGAAAAGTAGGGCATGTCGCAGCCCAGAATTATACAGACCGTGGTATATCAATGGGAGAATTAGAGCCTGGAAAATATAAATTCGTTGTGTCGGTAGTAAGAAATGAAACACGTAGCGTAGTATTACGTGATGCAAGCTCTCGTGATTCTGAGACAAATAAAATTGCAGAAACCTCAAGCAGAGGCTTACAAACTATTGAATTTACACTGCCAACACCAACCAAACTTCTTGTGAATGGAAGAAACTCAGGATCTTCAAAAGCTAATCAGTCAGCAGACTTCGACTACGTTTATATTCAACGTGTTGGCGACGCTACCGAGACCGTTTCTGTAGGCGAGTCTGGTCTTTCTACATATTGCCCAACCGTAGATCTCGACTTCTCTGCTTCTCTGAATATTAATGCTTATGCTGCAAAGATAAATGGTGACGTTGTTGAGTTGACAAAGGTTAACACCGTTAAGGCTGGCGAAGGCATATTGCTCAGCACAGAGGGTCAGGGTGCTCAGACTGAGGAAATTGCAATAGCAAGCGCAACTGAGGATAACGCTAACGACTTCATCGGCGTTATAGAAGCTATGGTGTTGCCAGAGGCTGCTGATGGTGATGTAAACTACGTACTTTCTAAGAAAGATGGCGTTGTTGGTTTCTTCAGAGCTAACAACACAAACATTGCTGCAGGCAAGGCTTATCTGAAAGTTCCGGCAGAGGCTGCTGCCAAGGGCTTGAAGATGGTATTCGGCGACACAACCGGCATCAGTGAGGTTGCTGCTCCTGCCAAGAACGACGGTGCTTTCTATACCCTGAGCGGTGTACGTGTGGAGAGTCCTGTTAAGGGTGTCTACATCCATAATGGTAAAAAAGTTGTTGTTAAGTAAACGACAAGAAAACAAATACAAATAACAAATCATAAAAACAAGACAAAAATGAAAAAGCAATATATAAAGCCAGCCGTAAACGTGATGAAAGTTGAGACAGAACAGATTATGGCTGCGTCAAATGGCGGTGTAATAACAAACGGCAGTAATGGTAGTGGAAACCTGAACAACGGTTATGCAGATGGTGACGCTATGTCTAAGGGACATTACAGTGTGTGGGAAGACTAAGAATAAATAGCGGCATAGTCCGCACTGATGGTTGACATTATTCAACATGCGGATGTCGATAACGAACAGACTGGAGCAATACCGATTAGGTATTAGCTCCGGTTTGTGTAATCTGTAGGGCCGCTATGTATAGCGGCCGCAAGCAAAAAACGCATTCAGAAACGCATTCAAAAAACGCAAGCAGCACGCCCTGCTTGCGTTTTTTGAATGCGGCCGTTACACGTGACACCCCTGCATTGTAACGGGCGAAACAAGAAATATTCTTAAATACTTGCTTTTAAGCATCGAATTTCGTAATTTTGCAGGCTGAATGTCGTGTTACACTCTGTGGCATGGCGAAACGACGAAAATGGAAGAGAACAAAGGAAATATTCAAAATGAGTACGTCAGAAAGGTAGCCGAGCAGAAGTACGAGTTTGGCTTCACCACTGACGTTCATACTGAAATAATCGAGAGGGGACTCAACGAGGATGTTGTCCGCCTGATTTCTCAGAAGAAAGGCGAACCCGGGTGGATGCTCGAGTTCCGTCTGAAGGCGTTCAACTATTGGAAAACCCTGAAGCAGCCGTCGTGGGCACACGTTCACCTGCCTGAGATTGACTATCAGGCAATTTCATACTATGCCGACCCGATGGCAAAAAAGCCGGCAAACAAAGAGATAGACCCGGAACTGGAGAAGACATTCGACAAACTCGGCATTCCACTTGAGGAGCGCCTTGTGTTGAGTGGCGTAGCCGTAGATGCCATTATGGACTCCGTGTCGGTAAAAACCACTTTCAAGGAACAGCTGCGTGAGAAAGGAATTATTTTCTGCAGCATTGGCGAGGCCATAAAAGAGCATCCCGGCCTCGTACGCCAATATCTTGGCACCGTTGTCCCTTACCGTGACAATTTCTATGCCGCATTGAACTCCGCCGTGTTTAGCGACGGCTCTTTCGTATATATTCCGAAAGGTGTGCGCTGCCCGATGGAGCTGAGCAGCTATTTCAGAATAAACGCGCGCAATACCGGACAGTTTGAGCGCACACTGATAGTTGCCGACGACAGCTCATACGTCAGCTACCTTGAGGGCTGTACGGCGCCAATGCGTGATGAGAACCAGTTGCATGCCGCCATCGTGGAGATTATTGTCAACGACAATGCCGAGGTGAAATACTCAACCGTTCAGAACTGGTATCCGGGCGACGAGAACGGAAAGGGCGGTGTTTATAACCTTGTCACAAAGCGTGGCGATCTGAGAGGCGTAAACTCAAAACTGTCGTGGACGCAGGTCGAGACAGGCTCTGCCATAACATGGAAATATCCGTCGTGTGTGCTCCGTGGCGACAATTCTGTGGCTGAGTTCTATTCCGTAGCCGTAACGAACCATTATCAGGAGGCCGATACAGGCACAAAAATGATACACATGGGCAAAAATACCCGTAGCACCATAATTTCGAAAGGTATCTCGGCAGGTCACAGCCAGAACTCGTACCGTGGACTCGTAAGGGCAACGGCTAATGCCGACAATGCCCGCAACTACAGCTCGTGCGACTCGCTGTTGCTCGGCAGTGAATGCGGTGCGCATACTTTCCCGTATATGGATGCCCACAACGACACCGCCGTGTTTGAGCATGAGGCTACGACATCGAAAATCAGCGAGGACCAGCTCTTCTATTGCAACCAGCGCGGCATTCCGACAGAGCAGGCTGTGGGGCTGATAGTAAACGGATATGCCAAGGACGTTCTGAACAAACTGCCAATGGAGTTTGCTGTTGAGGCTCAGAAACTTCTCAACGTGTCATTGGAGGGCACGGTGGGATAATGTGATAAAAATAACAGTTTCACAAATGTTGAAAATAAAAGACAATAAAGGCTTATGCTCAATTGATGCGCCCTGAAAGGGCAAATGGCGTAAATTATCAATGGCTGTTATGCCTATGCCCTTTCAGGGCGCATTCCTCACGCATGCATTGCGTACCCAGGGCGTTGCCCTGGGCTGATCGCATGTTGGGCATTTATGTTATTTGTGAATAAACGGGAAATGCGCAAGCAATGCGCCCTGAAAGGGCAAACGGCGCTTAGCCCAGGGCAACGCCCTGGGGTAGAAAACATAATCAATCCATGCGCCCTGAAAGGGCACAGGCGTAAAAATAATCATGGCACAATCATTAAGCAAAATATACATTCACCTGATATTCCACATTAAAACAACAAGCCCGGTAATTCGTGAAATGGATTTGGAACGCATACATTCATATATCGGTCAACTGATAAATGTAAATGAATGCAATGTGATACAGGTTGGGGGCGTTGGCGATCATGTTCACATTCTTTTTCAGCTGTCCAAGAATGTGAGTTTGTCGCATGTTGCGGAGGAGGTAAAGCGTAAAAGCAGCAAATGGATCAAATCCCTTGATTCTTATTACTGCATGTTCGAGTGGCAAAGTGGCTATGGTGCATTTTCTGTGAGCCAGTCTATAGTAGCCAAGACATTGCAATATGTTAAGAATCAGCGTGAACATCATACGAAACGGACATTCAGAGAAGAATATATTGATTTTTTGAAGATCTATGGTATTGAATATAACGAGGAATATGTGTTTAGGGATTGATATGTTTGGTGGAGAAATAAATGGCAAAATAGCAATTGATGCGCCCTGAAAGGGCACAGGCGTTCATTGTTTACATCATAATGAAATATTATTTAGATTATGTTAGAAGTAAAAAATCTTCATGCGACAATCGCAGACAAGGAAATATTACGTGGCATAGACCTCACGATAAAAGACGGAGAAGTGCATGCCATAATGGGGCCTAACGGCTCGGGAAAGTCAACGCTGTCAGCTGTGCTTACAGGCAATCCGCTTTACACCGTGACAGAGGGCGAGGCAATTTTCAACGGCAAAGACCTGTTGCAGATGAAACCCGAGGACAGGGCACACGAGGGACTTTTCCTGTCGTTCCAATATCCGGTGGAAATTCCCGGAGTCTCAATGACGAACTTCATGAAGGCGGCCATCAACGAGAAACGTAAATACGAGGGATTGGAGCCTCTGAATGCCTCAGATTTCATAAAGCTGATGCGTGAGAAACAAAAACTCGTAGGTCTTGACGGAAAGCTTGCCCGACGATCTGTAAACGAGGGTTTCAGCGGAGGTGAGAAGAAACGCAACGAGATTTTCCAGATGGCTATGCTGGAGCCGAAGCTCTCGATACTCGATGAGACTGACTCGGGGCTCGATGTCGACGCAATGCGGATTGTTGCCGATGGCGTAAACCGTATGCACACCGCCGAGACCTCGACCATCGTCATCACCCACTATGAGCGGCTGCTCGATATGATAAAGCCCGACGTGGTGCATGTATTGTATAAGGGGCGCATAGTGAAAACCGCAGGTCCTGAGCTTGCCAAGGAAATAGAGAAGAGAGGTTATGACTGGATAAAAGCTGAGGTCAATGAATAGCGAGAAACAATATACAGACCTTTACCGCCAGTGTGAGGGAATGATAAAGGCTCATGCTCCGCAGGCAATGAACGGTGTGCGTGACAAGGCTTTCGATGATTTCTGCCGTATCGGTTTCCCTTCCAGAAAAGTGGAGCGGTACAAATATACCGATATGCAGAAACTCTTCGAGCCCGACTATGGCCTGAACCTTAACCGTCTCGAGATACCAGTAAATCCGTATGATGCCTTCAAGTGTGATGTGCCAAATCTCAGCACATCGCTCTATTTTGTCGTCAACGATTGTTTTTACGACAAGGCTTTGCCGAAAAGCCATCTGCCAGAGGGTGTCATCGTAGACTCGCTTTCTAAGGTTGCTGCTGAAAATCCTGAGTTGGTGGGCAGATATTATGCCCGAATTGCCAACACTGCCGACGATGGCGTTACAGCCCTCAACACCATGCTCGCACAGGATGGGCTGTTGGTATATGTGCCAAAGGATGTGTGTGTGGATAAGGCCGTTCAGGTTATCAACATATTGCGCTCCGATGTCGCCCTGATGGTCAACCGCCGTGTTCTCATAGTCTTGGAGCAGGGCGCAGAGGCAAAATTGTTGTTTTGCGACCATGCTGCCGATGACCATAATTTTCTTGCCACACAGGTCATTGAGGCTTTCGTCGGCGAGAATGCGCATCTTGAGCTTTATTGCCTTGAGGAAACCCACTATAAGAGCACCCGTGTAAGCAATGTCTATATAGAGCAACATGCAAACAGCGTTGTGAGCCACAACGTCATCACGCTCCATAACGGAACCACCCGCAACCGTCTCGACCTCGTTCTCAAGGGTGAGGGCGCAGAGTGTTTTGCAAATGGCTGTGTCATTGCCGACAAAAGCCAGCATGTAGACAACAATACGCTCATTGACCATCAGGTAGGGTATTGCAGCTCGCATCAGCTCTATAAATACGTGCTTGGAGATAACTCCTTAGGAGCTTTTGCCGGGAAAATTCTGGTTCGTAAAGATGCGCAGAAAACGACATCAAACGAGATAAACCAAAATCTCTGCACCACCAAACAGGCTCGTATGTACACCCAGCCGATGTTGGAGATTTATGCCGATGACGTGAAATGCTCACATGGCTCAACGGTGGGCCAGCTCAACGATGCCGCAATGTTCTATATGCGTCAGCGTGGAATTAGCGAGAAAGAGGCACGGCTGTTGCTTGAGTTTGCTTTTGTCAACGAGGTTATAGACAAGATACAGCTTGAGCCGCTGAAAGAGCGTCTGCGCTATCTTGTAGAGAAACGATTCCGTGGCGAGTTGAGCAAATGCGAGGGTTGCAAATTGTGCAGATAATAAACTTGAATAATATGTACGATATAAATAAAATACGTGAGGATTTTCCGATACTGTCCCGTCAGGTCTATGGCAAGCCGTTGGTTTACCTTGACAACGGTGCCACCACACAAAAACCGTTGTGTGTGCTCGATGCCATGCGTGACGAGTATCTTAACGTGAATGCCAACGTACACCGCGGCGTTCATTACCTCTCACAGCAGGCAACCGATTTGCATGAGGCGGCGCGTGAGACGGTCCGCAAATTTATCAATGCCCCTAAGGCAGAGGAAGTTATATTTACCCGTGGAACTACCGAGAGCCTGAATCTCGTTGCAAGCTCGTTTTGTGACAGGTTCTTGTCGGAGGGCGATGAGGTTATAGTGTCCGTCATGGAGCACCATTCGAACATTGTGCCATGGCAACTGCAGGCAGCCAAAAAAGGTATCGTCCTGCGTGTTATCCCTATGACCGGTGATGGCGACATCATAATGGAGGAATACGAACGGCTGTTCAGCGAAAAAACCAAGATTGTCAGCGTCACACAGGTGAGCAACGTTTTGGGAACGGTAAATCCGGTGAGGGAAATGGTACGCATTGCACATGGCTATGGAGTACCGGTAATGGTTGACGGCGCACAGAGTGCCCCTCATATAAAGGTTGATGTGCAGGATATGGATTGCGACTTTTTTGCCTTCAGTGGTCATAAGGTCTATGGACCTACAGGAGTAGGCGTTCTTTACGGAAAAGAAAAGTGGCTCGACCAGATGCCGCCGTATCAGGGTGGAGGCGAGATGATAGAGAGCGTAAGTTTTGAGAAAACCACTTTCGGGAAACTTCCTTTCAAGTTTGAGGCGGGTACCCCCGACTATGTCGCAACCCACGGACTGGCAAAAGCTCTTGATTACGTGTCAGAGCTTGGCATCGGCAATATCTATGCGCACGAGCAGGAACTGACCCGATACGCAATGGAACAGATGAGTGAAATTCCTGGTATGCGCATATTCGGCAACTCACGTCATAAGGATGCTGTAATCAGTTTTCTTGTCGGCGATATTCATCATCTCGACATGGGAACTCTTCTCGACCGTTTGGGTATAGCCGTGCGTACGGGGCACCATTGCGCACAGCCGCTGATGACACGTTTGGGCATAGCCGGTACGGTTAGGGCAAGTTTTGCGTTATACAATACAAAAGAGGAGGTCGATATGCTCGTTGCCGGAATACGCAGAGTCTACCAGATGTTCTGAGCAATCTACCGGCTCTTGTTATTCAAAGCTTGATTTTGTCCTCAGCAGTGAGGAGATAAGCCATAGTACGGAAAGAATTCTGAGCACGAAAGGCGCCTCTACTGGAAATACGGCGAATACGAAGGCAATCTGAACCTCTGTGATAAGCCATGTCTGCTTGGCACTGATTTCCTGGCCTATTATACCCGAATAATAATTTCGCATAAAGTTGAAAGGTGCTTTGATAGCGTTCATTACGTTTTCAAATACTGCGGTTGTGTTGTTGCTTGCGGTTATTTCAATGTTCTTTTCCATATTGTTGTAGGTTTTAATGTTCTTATCTGGGTGCAAAGTTAAGAGTATCGAGAGAAGACAAACTTCACAAATATTGGAATATGGTTAAAAATTGTTTAATATTATGTTGCAGAACCATTATTTTGACGGAAAGATAGAGGCAGGCTGCGATGAGGCCGGCCGTGGTTGCCTTGCCGGGAGTGTATATGCGGCGGCTGTCATATTGCCCGATGGATATAATAATCCTGCACTCAACGATTCAAAAAAACTCACGGATGCCAGGCGCAAACAATTGCGCACGGAAATTGAGCGTGATGCCGTGGCATGGGCTGTTGGCATTGTCACAGCTGAGGAAATAGACAAGATTAATATTTTGCGTGCGAGTTTTTTGGCTATGCACAGGGCTTTGGATTTATTGAAGGTGCGCCCCGAGGCGATAATCGTAGACGGCAACCGTTTTGTGCCATACCAGAATTTGCCATACTCCACAATCGTGAAAGGCGACGGAAAATATCAGGCTATAGCGGCGGCAAGCATTCTTGCCAAGACCTATCGTGACGACTATATGGACGCATTGGCAGAGGAATATCCTTATTACGATTGGAAGAAAAATAAGGGCTATCCCACAAAAGCGCATCGTGAGGGAATAAGGCTCCATGGTATTAGCCCATATCACCGCAAATCGTACAATCTGCTTGGTACAGGGCAGTTAACTTTTGATTTTGGAGAATGAGTCATTCGCAGTATGCCAAGGAATTAGATTTGCTGTCCCTGCTTATAGATGGCGACAGTCATTCTGCCGATGAGCTGTGCCAGGTGTTGGGCACAACCCGCCGTAATCTTTATTATTATCTTCAGTTTCTCCGTGACTACGGCTTTGAGCTGGTACGTACCAAGGGCGGCAAATATTATATCGGTCCGCATTCTCCGTTTTTTCAGAATGTCGCGCGCTCTGTAGACTTTACACGTCAGGAAGTCAGTTATCTGTTCAGCCTGTTGGCTGGAGTTGGCGGGAAAGATGCCATGCACTACAACATAAAGCGGAAACTTGAGCGCTATTATGGTCTCGACAGCTTTGTTGACGACGAGACACGGCTAAAAATATCACGAAATGCAGAAGTCCTGAATAAAGCCATAGAGCAGAAGAAGATAGTGCTGATAAAAGACTATTCATCGCCACACAGCAAGACAGTCTCCACAAGAGTTGTCGAGCCGTTCATGTTTCTAAACGAGCAGGCTGATGTGCGCTGTTATGAGCTTAGCAGCAAGACAAACAAAACGTTTAAGCTGTCGAGAATGGGAAGCGTGGAAATCACCGATACAGACTGGGGATTTGAGGACCGGCACAAACAGCTGTTTACAGATATGTTCTTGTTTTCTGGCGAGAGCCGTTTCCGTGTGGTTCTCCGAATGGGTATTCTGTCGCATAATATCATGTTGGAGGAATATCCGCAGTCGGAGAAATATTTCCGTAAGGAAGACGATGAGCACTGGATATTCGACACCGAGGTCGCCAGCTTTTTAGGCATAGGCCGTTTCGTCTTAGGTTTATTCTCCGATATCGACATCGTAGAAGACGATGGTTTCAAGGATTATCTCCGCAAAGCAATAAAGGAGATGAAATCGGCTTTGTAGGGCCGCTATGTATAACGGCCGCAATCTTAAAGCATATTTCCTGCGGCATAAAAAACTACTTTTTTATAGCTTGTGTCATCGGAAATTATCCTTGGTTTATGACAATTTTTATAAATAGTGTTATTTTCAAGACGCATCTCATCTGCCCCTTTATTGGTGTGAATTTACAATTTTTATGCAATTTGATATGGTGAATTGTTATTCTTGCCACTGTTTTGCAAACAAAATGGCACTTTTAACCTTTATTCCTTGTTTATTTGATAAAAATAGTATAACTTTGCACCTGAAAACAATAGCTATTTTGTATATTTAAAAGGTTTGGAAGCTTTAATCTGTTCAATAGGACATTTAAAAAAATATTAAAATAAACATTATAAAGTATTTATGGAGAAAAGACTAAGCGTGATTTTGGCAAGCTTGTTCCTTTTCGTAGGAATGGCGTTTGCCCAAAACAAAATCTCTGGTACTGTAGTGTCTGCAGAAGACGGCGAACCCGTTATCGGCGCTTCTGTCATGATACAGGGTACCAAGGTCGGAACCGTTACAGACATTGATGGTAAGTTCTCGCTTTCTACAAGCCGTACCAATCCTATGCTTGAAATAAGCTATATTGGTATGATCTCGCAGAAGGTAAAGGCATCACACAACATGACTGTGAAACTTCAGCCCGACTCTAAGACTATAGACGAGGTTGTCGTTACTGGTATGCAGAAGATGGACAAGCGTCTGTTTACAGGTTCTGCAACCAAAGTGGATGCGGCAAAGGCCAAACTTGATGGTGTTGCCGATGTCAGCCGCTCACTTGAGGGACGTGCCGCCGGTGTTAGTGTGCAGAACGTTTCCGGTACATTTGGTACAGCCCCGAAGATTCGTGTCCGTGGTGCTACTTCTATCTATGGCTCGTCTAAGCCTTTGTGGGTTGTCGATGGCGTTATCATGGAAGATGTTACAGAGGTCGATGCCGATGCTCTTTCTTCTGGTGATGCCGCAACTTTGATTTCAAGTGCCATTGCCGGTCTTAACGCCGATGATATCGAAAGCTTCCAGATTTTGAAGGACGGTTCTGCAACATCTATCTATGGTGCGCGTGCCATGTCTGGTGTGATTGTTGTCACAACAAAGAAAGGACGTGCGGGCGCTTCTAAGATCAGCTATACAGGTGAGTACACAATGCGCTTGAAACCAAGCTACTCTCAGTTCAACATTATGAACTCGCAGGAGCAGATGTCTGTATATAAAGAAATGTACAACAATGGCTTCTTCTCGTTCATGAACTCTTACCGTGCCTCAGACAGTGGCGTGTTCGGAAAGATGTATCACCTTATGAACGACTACAATCCTGTGCTTGGCGGTTTTGCGCTTCCAAACACTCAAGAGGCTATGGATCAGTATCTTCAGGTTGCTGAGTATCAGAACACCGACTGGTTCGACAGACTCTTTTCTAACGCAATCTCTATGAACCACTCTATCAGCATGAGCTCTGGTACAGAGAAGGCGCAGTACTATGCCTCGTTCAGTTTTATGGACGATCCGGGATGGTCAAAGAAGAGCCGCGTACAGCGTTACACTTCTAATATCAACGCACTCTACAATCTCAACAAGAAGGTGAGCGTTAACCTTATCGGTAATGCAAGCTATCGTAAGCAGCAGGCTCCAGGTACAGCTAACCAGCAGACTGACGTTGTGTCAGGTGCCGTTTCCCGTGACTTTGATATCAACCCGTATTCGTACGCCATCAACTCGTCACGTACTCTTGATCCAGATGAGTACTATCTGCGAAACTATGCTCCGTTCAATATTTTTAACGAGCTTGACAACAACTATATGGATCTTGACGTTGTAGACCTTAAGTTCCAGGCCGAGCTTAAGTACAAACCGATTCAGAAAGTTGAGCTTTCTGCTATCGCTGCTTATAAGTTCTCTACTACAACACAGGCTCACCGCATCACAGAGAAGTCTAACCAGGCTCAGGCGTTCCGCGCTATGGACGATGCCACTATACGTGACAAAAACCCTTGGCTCTACACCGACCCTGACTATGCCAACTCTCTGCCTGAGACCGTTCTTCCTAAAGGTGGCTTCTACCGTGAGACAAAGTATAAGATGAACAGCTGGGACTTCCGCGCCACAGCAAGCTATAACGATGTTTACAACGATATCCATATCTTGAACCTCTATGGTGGTATGGAAGTAAATAATACCGACCGTAGCCGCTCATTCTTCAACGGCGTTGGTATGCAGTACGATATGGGTATGCTTGGAAGCTACGACTATGCTTACTTTAAGCAGGCAAGCGAGGAGAACTCTATGTACTATTCTCTGAACAACGGCTACAGCCGTGAGGCGTCATTCTTCGGAACTGCAACATATTCTTACAAGGGACGCTATACAATAAACGGAACAATGCGTTACGAGGGTAGTAACCGTCTGGGTAAGAGCCGCTCGGCACGTTGGTTGCCTACATGGAACGTATCTGGAGCTTGGAATGCCCACGAGGAGTCTTGGTTCAACAAGCAGAATGTACTCTCGCATGCAACGCTAAAGGCATCTTATTCGCTTACCGGTGATAAGCCTGCCGTTACCAACTCTCAGGTTATCATCCAGGCTTATAATCCATGGCGTCCATTCACAGGCGACAAGGAGTCTGGATTGCAGATTTATGACTTCGCTAATCCTGATTTGACATACGAGAAGAAGCACGAGCTCAACATTGGTGTTGACCTCGGTTTCCTCAATAACCGTATCGGTGTTTCTTTCGACTGGTACAAGCGTAACAACTACGATCTAATAGGTCCGGTTCGTGGCGACGCTGCCAACGGTTCTATTCTTAACTACGCAAACGTGGCTAACATGAAGTCAAGAGGTGAGGAGCTTACAATCAGTACAAAGAACATCGTGACAAAGGATTTCAAGTGGAACACCGACTTCATCTTCTCACATACTAAGAGTGAGGTGACAAAGCTTGACGCACACAACCGTGTAATCGACCTTGTTGCAGGTAACGGTTTTACAATGGAAGGCTATCCTTACCGCGCACTCTTCTCTCTCGATTTCCAGGGATTGGACAAGAACGGTATTCCTACATTCATCAATGAGGATGGTAACGTTGTAACAAGCGACATCGACTTCCAGTCTTACGTAACTGATCACCTCGTTTACGAAGGCCCTACAGATCCTACTGTCACAGGTTCATTCGGTAACATGTTCGACTATAAGAACTGGCACCTCAATGTGTTCATCACATACTCTTTCGGTAACGTGGTTCGTCTCGACCCGTCATTCGCCTCTTCTTATTCCGACCTCACCGCTATGCCTAAGGAGTTTGTAAACCGTTGGGTTAACTCTGGCGACGAACTCCACACTGACATTCCTGCTATTGCCGACTTGCGCCAGCTGCAGACAGACTCTCACCTCGGCTATGCATACAACGCATACAACCGTTCTACAGTCCGCACAGCAAAGGGTGACTTCATACGTATGAAGGAAATCTCGCTCGCTTACGACTTCCCTGAAAGTCTTATCCAGCATGTAGGTCTGACAAGTGCAAGCGGGAAACTTCAGGCTACCAACCCGTTCCTGATTTATTCTGACAAGAAGCTCAACGGACAGGATCCTGAATTCTTCAACTCTGGTGGTGTTGCCGTTCCTATGGCTCGCCAGTTTACATTCACACTCCGTCTGGGTATCTAATCAGTAGGTTTAAAAATATAAAAAGAAAGAACAACAATTATGAAAAGTCTTAAATATATAGCTTTTTCAGCATTTGCTGTGTTGGCATTAACTTCGTGTGACAGTTTTCTGGATAAGAATCCAGATGACCGTGCCGACATCACAGTTGATGCTGATACCAAGATACCCTCACTGTTGGTATCCGCATACCCTTCAGGCACGCCAATTCTCGTTATGGAGATGATGAGCGACAATGTTACTGATAATGGTAAGCGCTATAGCTCTACTCTTATGATGGAGGAGTTGTATCGCATGAAAGATGTTACAGAGACAGGTAGCGACTCTCCTTATTCGGTATGGAATAACTACTATAGCTCTGTAGCTTCTGCCAATATCGCTCTTGATGCAGCAGAAGAGGCTGGCAATCCTGTAACTTTGAAGGCAAGCATTGCAGAGGCAAAACTTATCCGTGCATATAGTATGTTTACTCTTGCAAATGTATTCTGCATGGGATGGAATCCTGAAATAGCAGACAACAGCCTTGGCTTGTTCTATCCGTTGCACACTGTTACAGATATCACCATTGCCCATCCACGTGGCACATTGCGTGAGCTCTATGAGCAGATTAACAAGGATATCGAGGAGGCACTGCCAGATGTTACCGATAGCTACTCGGCTCCTAAGTACCACTTCAATACCAAGGCGGCATACGCTTTCGCTGCACGTTTCAACCTGTTCTACATGAACTACGACAAGTGTATCGAATATGCAAACAAGGTCCTTGGCAGCAATCCTGCCAACATGCTACGCGATTTGGATACTTTCAGCAAGTATGCTGGTGTTGAAGATATGTGGAACGGCTACATCAGCAGTTCTGAGTCTTCAAACCTCCTTTTGCTGGCTGCTTATTCTACCGCACCGTTGTATGTAGGTCCATACTCAACATCTAACCGTTTCCGTCATAGCCAGACTATGGTGTCTAATGAGACAATTTGGGCTGCAGCTCCATGGGGATCAGGCTCAAGCAACAATGCGCTCTATTTTGCAACTACTTGCTATGGTACAAATCAAGGCGTTTATGTTCCTACATTGCCTTACATGTTCGAGTACACCGACAAAGTTGCAGGTATAGGTTATTCTCACACTGTTGATGCTGTGTTCACAGGCGACGAGACTCTTCTTTGCCGTGCTGAGGCATACGCTATGAAGAAACAATATACAGAAGCTCTTGCAGACATGAACGCTTGGGTTACAAGCCACTGCAAGGATCAGGAAGATGCTCCGCGCCCTACACTTACAGCTGAGTCTTTGAACGAGTTCTATGCCGCTCTCGACTATGCGCCTGTAAACCCGGAGGGATGGCGCGAGCGTTCTATCCGCAAGGAACTCCATCCACAAGGCTTCACCGTTGAGGCAGGTACTCAGGAGAACCTTATCCAGATGATTCTCCACATGCGCCGTATCGACGGATTGTCACATGGCACACGCTTTATCGACGTTAAGCGTTATGGTATCAGCTATGCTCACCAGATTGATGCTGAAGATGCGGTAATCTTTGAGGATGGCGACCTTCGTGGTGCGGTACAGATTCCTGCTGACGTTATCAATGCAGGCGTAACTCCAAACCCACGCAAGAACTAATATGTCTCTTAAATATTAACGAATAAACATCAGGTTATTATGAAAACTAAATATTTTGGCATAATGCTTCTCTTTGCAGCTTCTGTCTCTTTGACAAGCTGTTCTGATGATGACCTCGACCCTAACAGCATATTCTCAAAGACTGAGGATTCAACCGTTAAGAGTCCTGAGTATGAAGAGTTCGATAAGTGGATTATGAAGAACTATACCGAGCCGTACAACATACGTTTCCAGTATCTCTACAACGACAAGGAAACCGACCTTTCATACAATGTGGTTCCTGCCAAGCTTCCACAGTCAAAGGGACTTGCAAAGCTCGTTCGCCACATGTGGATTGACGTTTATGCAGAGGCTGTCGGTGAAGAGTTTATCAAAACATATACTCCACGAACCATTCAGCTCATCGGATCATACGAATGGGATACCAGCGGCTCTCAGGTGCTCGGTACAGCCGAAGGTGGTCTTAAGGTTATGCTTTATGGTGTAAACTTCCTCGACCTCGACAATGTGCGGGTAAACACCGAAGACCCATATTCTAACAAGGGTGCTATTCCTCTCGATCTTAACCATTGGTTCTTCCACACCATGCATCATGAGTTCTGCCACATTCTCACACAGAAGAAGGAATATTCAACAGACTTTCGTGCTATCAGCGCTGGTAAGTATCATGCTACCGACTGGATTAATGTAAAGGATATCGACTCTGCAAAAGAAGGTTTCGTAACTGGTTATGCCAGTGGTGAGTACAATGAGGACTTCGCAGAGGTTTACTCTACATACATTACTATGTCACCAAAAGGATGGCAGAAGATTATTGATAATGCGGGCGACGAGGGCGCACCTATTATCAAGAGCAAACTGGCTCTGGTTAAAGAGTATTTCGAACAGAGTTGGAATATAGATCTCGACAAGCTGCGCGACATCGTGCTCGCTCATTCAGCTTCTGCAGAGAAACTTGATTTACATACACTTGATTAATTTTAAGCACAATGAAAAAGAACTTATATAACATCTTCACACTGCTCATCGGTGTTTTTGCCTTTGTAGCATGTACACCAGAAGTCGATGACAAGTTCGACAGCAGTGCAGCTGACCGTATCAAAGCTGAGATTGCTAAGACAAAGCAGGTTCTTGAGTCGGCTCCTAACGGATGGCGTATGGAGTATTATGCTTCTACTACTTATGGTGGATACAACATTTTCCTTACATTCAAGGATGATAAGGTAACTGTTGCTGGTGAGAAAGTTGGCTCATCACATAATGCCGGTATCGGTACTGATGGTAAGGTTGTAACAGCAACTTCGCACTTCTCTCTAAGCCAAAGCCAGGGTGTTATACTCTCTTTCGACGAGTATAACGATGTAATGCACTATTTCTCTGAGCCTAACAATGCAGACGGTTATGGTGATCCTGCAACCGGTATGGGTGGTGACTTGGAATTCCGTGTAATCTCTGCTACACCTGAAAAGGTTGAGATGACTGGTAAGAAACATGGCAATCGCATCGTTATGTATCCTATGGCTGAAGGTATGACTCCTGAGGAATATATTACTGAGGTGAACAAAGTGAAGAACCACATGGATTCCCGCTCTTACAAACTTGAGACTGAAGGCTCGGAGAGAGATATCACCGCTATATTGTCATACCGCCGTATGCGCTTCGGATACTACAACGATAATAAAGAGTACACAGAGGTCTCAGCTCCGTTCATAATAACTACCGAGGGCTACAAGTTCTATGAGACTGTAAATGTTGATGGTAATGAGATAAGCGGTATCAAGTATGGACCGAGCGAGGAGTTTTTCGATGTAGATGGCTCTATCGCAGCCAAGCTTTGGACTTATACTCCGACAAAGTATGAGTTGCTTCAGTCTGACATGTGGTTTATTACCTACGAGGACCTTGGAGATTTTGCAAGACCATATTGGAATACAATGCTTGATAAACTTGCCACTACAGGACCTAACCATTCCCGTGAGCGCGTGTATTGGGCTGCTATAGGTAACTTCAGCAGTAAGTGGGGCATTCATATTCAGACTCTTGCTGACTATGCTTTCTTTGGTATGACACCTACTGAGGTTGCTGGCTCAAACGGAAATGAGATTACCTTGAGATGTAATGACAAAGTAAGTAACAGCTCTGGTAAGAAGTTCTACAAGAAGTTGGGTCTTAAAGATGCTCTGTTCCCATTTGTTGGTAATACAACATCTTCTACACGCACATTCACCATCTCATCTGATGATGAGCGTCATCCTACATACATCCTACTTACAGATAAGGAGGAGCCTGCCAATGTGATTAAGCTTTGGGCAGAACAGAAGCTCTATCCGTACGGTGACCTTGACGATCCGGATAAGGAATAACAATATACGGCGGAAGCCTCATGCACATGAGGCTGAGGCTTCTGCTCTAAAACTGAAATAGAATATATTTTTAATTAATTAACAATTTATCATTATGAAGAAAGTTTTACTTTTTGCATGTGTGGTTTTCGCAGCTATTTCTGCAAGCGCACAGAAGTTGATGCCGGCTGAGAAGAGTCTGGTTTTCATCAAGCAGCCAGTAAAGGTTACAAACATTCTGGCAAATCCTGATATTCAGGTTAAGAAAATGACTGCCATTACAGCTAATATGGACAAGGCACCTGCAAAGGCGGACATTTATGGAAGCTATATCGAGGATGCCTTGAGCACAGATGGTGAGTTGCACACTTGTTCTGAGGCTACACTGTCAGCTGCAAATGTACAGGACGAAGATGGTAATGTCTATGATATACAGTTGGTTATAGACAACGGCGTTATAAGCATTTATGGTAAGTATGACCCTGCGACAGGTGTAGTAAATTGTGGAGCTCAGCTAAGTGATGGTGGAGGCGATGCTACAGGCTATCACTTTGAGGTTTATGGTATCGTAGATGGTAAACTTTCGGAGGAACTCTCTTTTACCATTGATGATGACAAGGCTATCTCTTGCGACCAGGATGGCTATATAATGTATATCTCTGACGAGGGTGAATATAACGGCTATACATGGGATGGTCCTCACTTTGATCCTATGTTCTATCCTGTAAATGGCGTACAGGCTGGCTTTACTAATGGAAGCTCAACAGGCAACCAGTGGGTTGAGTACGAGAATTCAATCTCTGTAGAAGACTGGGGCGCAAGTGTTACAATTTATAATTTCTGTGGCATGGGTGCATTGAGCATTGATATTAATGATGACGGGACTGTATCTGTACCATGTGGTCAGGCAGTTTATGACCTTGGTTTTAATGAGGAAACCCAAGCTGAGGAAATCGCAACATACGGTAAATATTTGTGTTTCCATGGTGTTGACGTAGACGAGTCTACAGGAAATATTTCTACAAATACAAATAAGGAGAATGTTGTCGGTATTATTAGTGGCAACACTATAACACTTACAGAGTACTTCCGTATCTGCAGTCTCTTTGATTCTGAAGGCTCAGGTTATGCTCATAACTGGTATGCTGACGGAACAACATTTACTTTGAATGATGGCAACTATAGTAACGCAGCTGGTGTCGAAGAGATTACCGAGACCCGTGAGGACAAGATTAAGAACACTAAGACCTACAACGTAATGGGTCAGCAGGTGAACCGTGCAACTGCTAAGGGTCTCCTTATCCGTGATGGTAAGAAGTTCTTCAAGAAATAATTTGTGATATACTATTTTATCAAATAAAACTGTGCCGGAGCCATAAAAGGTGGTTCCGGCATGGTTCGTCTAAAAAAACAGCTATGAAAAGACAACTTTTTTCATTATTTTTTGCCATTGGCATTAGCATTCCAATGCTTGCCATTCCTGCAAAGCCGGGTAAGGCAAAGGTGACGCAACCCGACGGCAGTACGCTGACTATCGTATTGCATGGCGATGAGTTCCGTCATGTCACAACCACTTCCGACAACTATACCGTGCTGCAAACACATACAGGCTACCAGTATGCAGTTAAGAAAGACGGCGTCCTCGTGGCTTCGGGTATTACTGCGCACGATACCACGGAACGTTCGGCCGAGGAGATAGAATTTCTCTCGGCAAAACAGAAAATGTTGCAGGCTGATATGACCGAAGAGCAGAAACAACAATCGGCACGTGCAAGGAGTTTGTGGAAAACACAGGCGACAAATTTGGGACAGCAGAAAGTTCGTTACGATTATAATAATTTCCGTGGTCTGGTAATTCTTGTTGAATGGAACGACTGTAGCTTTACCCGCTCTGATGCAAAAGAGGTTTTCTCTTCTATGATAAACGATGAGGGATATTCGGGCTATTATACACAAGGGGCAAATCCGCAGTGGGAGGCTTGTACGGGTAGCGTATACGACTATTTTTCTGACAACTCTATGGGGCTCTTTAAACCAAAGTTCGATGTCGTGGGCCCTATAAAGATTAACCGCAGCAAGACCTATCCTCAAGGTGCTAACAGAGCATGGCAATGTGCTGTGGATGTTATCACTGCTGTAGACAATATTGTCGATTTCTCTCAATATGATGCAGACAAGGACGGCGTTGTGGATATGTTCTATATCATATTTGCAGGATATGGTAGTAATGTATCTGGCAACGACAGCAGATATTTGTGGCCGCATGCCAGCCAATTTGCTTATCCTTACCGCAAGTATGATGGTGTTACAATGGGGCGTTTTGCCTGCAGCACCGAGCTGTGTGGAAACGAGAGCACAGGAGATAATATGCTTGACGGTATAGGTACAATGTGCCATGAGTTCAGCCACGTTTTAGGTTTGCCGGACCTTTATGATACCGACTATGAAGAGAACGGACAGAGTGTAGACCCTGGTGTTTGGACTATCATGGCTGGTGGAGGTTACAACAACAACAGTCGTACACCTACCGGCTATTGCTCATACGAGCGTTATGCCTCTGGATTTATGGTGCCAGAACTGATTACTGGAAATAATACTTATTCACTTGGCGCATTGGGTGAGACTAATCGTGTGCTGCGTATAAACTCGGCTGTAGAAAAAGAATTCTTCCTCTTGGAGAACCGTCAGAAAACAAAATGGGATGAGTATTTGCCAGGCGAAGGCTTGTTGGTATTCCGTGTAGACTCTACTAATGTCTCTGTTTGGCAAAACAATACTCTGAACGCAAACCCTGAGCACAACTACTTCGAGTTGCTTCGTGGTTTGTCGCAGACGTATGGAGATTATGTAATGGATTCTGAGTACGATCCTTTGCCAGGTAAAGGTAACGTGACAATGCTGAATAACAATACCACTCCAAATCTCCGTTCATGGACAGGTGCTGAGACTCCGTTGACACTCTATAACATATCAGAGGCTGATGGTGTTATCAGTTTCAACATCGGAAGTGATGAGGGGCTTCATTTTGTTGAGGACTTTGAGACTATGGCTCTGACATCAGAAGATGCCACTGATGTGAAAGGCGTATTCTGCAACTGGAATATGGAAGGTGCCCGTATTATAGTTTCTACAGAGGCGCAGGGTAACGGCAAGCAGTCTGCAGGTCTTGTCAGAAATGCAAAGCTTACGTCTTCTGTATTTAGCAAGGCTACCTATACACTGGAATATGACGTATGGAATACTTCACGTACTCGAGCTGTTTTCGTAACATCTTATTCTACAGACAATGGAGTCACATGGACTCGTCTGTCAAATGCTAATGGTCAGAGTCAGACAACGGTGTCGGCAAATAAGGATACGCATGTAAAGTTCATGGCGAATATTCCTGCAGGTGCCATGCTGAAAATAGAGCAGACTTCAGGCTCGCCAGTAGACTATTGCTATATTGACGATTTGACAGTGATGTTTGTTCCCGGTTCAACCTCTGACATTGCAGGTGTAACAACACAAACACCCCGTCATAATGGCAACATCTACAGCATAGACGGAAGATACATGGGACGTGACTTTAATGCTCTCGGTAAAGGAATATATATCGTTAATGGCAAGAAGGTTGTGAAATAATTTCTCAATCTATACAAACAATAAATGGCGGAATGGTATCGTTCCGCCATTTTTGTTGTTTTAATAGGAGCCTTCTAACTTGACAGAAGGTGCTTTATTATTTGCGGCCGCTACATGTAGCGGCCCTACATTATAATTTTATCATAAATCTTGAGAGCTTGCCTCATCTCGCTTATGCGGATATACTCATCTGCCGAATGTGAGCGGCTGGAGTTTCCCGGGCCAAGTTTGAACGATGGGAACGGCATAAGTGCCTGGTCGCTTAGGGTTGGAGAGCCAAAGGGCTGCAGGCCGAGAGCCAGGCATTTCTTAATTAGCGGATGGTCTTTGGGAATATGTGACGAGTGCAGACGGAAAGAATGCGCTTTGACCTCTGATTTGACATGCCGGCAGATTATCTCGTACACCTCCTCGTTTGTATATAGCTCGTTTGTCCTTACGTCTACAAGCATTGTGCAGGTATCGGGAACCACATTGTGCTGGGTGCCTGCATTTATAACCGTCACCGTCATTTTTGTAGCTCCGAGCAGCTCGCTTACTTTCTCAAACTTGTAATCACGCAGCCAAATTATGTCGTCAAGTGCCTCGTATATGGCATTCACTCCCTCGTATCGTGCGGCATGTCCGCTTTTGCCGTGCGCAATCACGTCGAGCACCATCAGCCCACGCTCTGCTATGGCAGGCTGCATGGCTGTCGGCTCGCCAACTATGGCAACGTCTATATTCGGCAGCTCGGGCAGAACAAGGTTGATACCGTTCTTTCCGCTTACCTCCTCTTCTGCCGATGCTAAATATATGAGGTTGTATTCGCGTGTCTCATTTATTTTCTTTCGAAATATCTGTAAAAGTGTTACCAGTCCGCCTCCGCAGTCGTTGCTTCCCAGTCCGTAGAGTTTGTCATCTTCAATTTTCGGACTAAAAGGCTTGCGTGTCCATGTCGCCACAGGTTTTACGGTGTCAATATGTGCGTTGAGTAGCAGGGTAGGACGGTTCTCATTGTATTCCGGGTCAATAGTCCAGACGTTGTTCATGAGCCGGTGGCATTTCAGCCCGTAGCCTTTTATTGTGGCCTCCATCATGTCGGCTGCGGCGTTTTCGTTTCGGCTTGTGGAGGGTGTTGCGATAAGCTTTTGCAACAATGCCACGGCCTCGTCAAGATATTCGTTGTGTGTCATATTTGTGATGTTTCTCGTTTGCAAAATTAAATAAAAAACAGCAGGCGTGCAAATATGTGGCAAATATTGTAGGGCCGCTACATGTAGCGGCGGCAAGCAATAATTGGCTTGTACACTATTACATTTTTCAATTGCGCCCGCTATATATGGCGGCCCTACAGTAAAATAAAAATTGCATTTTTCTTTTATATTCCATTCGTTTAGATAAATTTCTCACGCTCAAGAATACAAATTCATTTGCATTCTCTTCGCTTAATCGAAATTTTGCACTACCTTTGCAATAGATATTAATATTTAGCATTATGCAAACAAATACGCATCTCTCGGTACTCATACACGAACAGGCCAGGAAATATGGCAACCGTAGTGTATTAACATTCCGTTCGTTCGGCAGTCAGCAATGGAAGACGGTTTCGTGGAACCAGTTCTCGCTTAGAGTAAAGCAGGTGTCAAACGCCTTGCTTAACCTGAACGTGAAGCCGCAGGAGAATATTGGGGTGTTTGCACAAAACTGCATTCATTATCTGTACACCGATTTTGGCGCATACGGAATAAGGGCAGTCTCCATACCATTCTACGCTACAAGCAGCGAGACGCAAATTCAGTTTATGATTAACGATGCCAATGTGCGTATCTTGTTTGTTGGCGAGCAGGAGCAATACGATAAGGCCTTACGGGTGTTCACCCTGTGCTCCTCGCTTGAGCGCATTGTGGTTTTTGATGACAGCGTAAGGCTCAGTCCAAACGATCCTAACTCAATCTATTTCTCCGACTTCCTGAAACTCGGTGAGGATTTGCCACGTCAGACAGAGGTTGAGAAACTGTGGAAAGAGGCGTCGTTTGACGATATTTGTAATATCTTATATACAAGCGGTACAACAGGGGAATCGAAAGGCGTTATCCTGACTTATGGCCAATATCATGCTGCTCTCGAGGCCAACGGCAAATGTGTGCCCGTCTACGAGAGCGACAAGTCTATCAGCTTCCTGCCTCTAACCCATATCTTTGAGCGGGGATGGGCTTATCTCTGCCTGTCGGTAGGCGCACAGATTATCCTGAACACCTATCCGAAAGAAATTCAGCAGTCTATGCGTGAGACGCACCCTACCTGCATGTCGTCCGTCCCGAGATTTTGGGAAAAAGTATATCAGGCGGTGAGGGACAAGGTAGACCGTTCGGGAGCGGTGCAACAGAAACTGTTTAAATATGCACTCTCTGTGGGCCATAAATATAATATCGAATATCTGAGCCATGCCAAGCGTCCGCCTTTGGCTCTTGCTCTTGAATACAAGATAGTAGACAAGTCTATATTGAGCCTTGTCCGTAAGACAATGGGACTTGAGAACCCGAATATCTTCCCTACGGCGGGTGCATACGTCTCGCCCGAAGTTGAGGAATTTGTCCATTCCATCGGCTTAAAGATGGTAGTTGGCTATGGACTTACAGAAAGTCTCGCCACCGTATCGTGCGATCTTCTTGACAAAGGCTATACTATTGGCTCTGTAGGCCGGCCGATAGACGGCATAGAGGTTAAGATTGGTGAGAATGATGAGGTGTTGCTTAAGGGGCCTACCATTACACAGGGGTATTATAAGCGTGATTCCGTTAATGCGGCATCTTTCGATGAAGATGGATTTTTCAAGACCGGTGACTCTGGTTACATGAAAAATGGCGAGCTGTTCCTGAAAGAGCGCATAAAAGACCTTTTCAAGACAAGTAACGGAAAATATATCGCACCGCAGCAGATTGAGGCATTGCTTCTTGTAGACAAGTTCGTCGACCAGGTGGCTGTGATTGCCGACCAGCGTAAGTTTGTGTCTGCGCTCATCGTTCCTGTATACTTGCAGCTTGAGGAGTGGGCACGCGAGAATGGCATAAAAAATTCTACAAAAGAGGAATTGTGTACCCATCCTAAGGTTGTTGCCATGATGAAAGAGCGCATCGACACATTGCAGCAGACATTGGCTTACTATGAGCAGATAAAGAGATTTGCGCTGTTGCCGGTACCTTTCTCCATGGAAAACGGCGAGCTTACAAACACCTTGAAGCTCAGACGCCAGATGATTAGCAAGAATTATAAGGAACAGATAGATAAAATGTACGAGGAGTAACATTTAAGATAATTAGAAAAAATGATAACGTCTGACCAGCTAAAAGATGTGCTCGACCGTGTCGACGCCCTGAAACGATACCTGAATATAGACCAGAAGAAGATGGAACTTGAGGAGGAGCAGCTCCGCACGCAGGCTCCCGATTTTTGGGAAGATGTGGAGCGCGCGCAGGAGCAGATGAAGAAAGTAAAGGGCATAGAGAAATGGATAGTGGGCTATAAGGCCGTACGTCAGCTTGCCGATGAGCTGCAGCTTGCTTTCGACTTCTGCAAGGAGGAGATGGTTACAGAGCAGGAAGTAGACGAGGATTATGCCAAGGCAGTAAAAGCCATTGAAGACCTTGAGCTTAAGAATATGCTCCGCCAGGAGGAGGATCCGATGGAGTGTGTGCTGAAGATAAACTCTGGCGCAGGAGGTACCGAGAGCCAGGACTGGGCACAGATGCTTATGCGTATGTACATGCGCTGGGCAGAGGCTCACGGATATAAGGTTACAATCTCAAACCTTCAGGAAGGTGACGAGGCGGGTATAAAGAGTGTCACCATGGAAATTGTAGGCGGCGAATATGCCTACGGCTATCTGAAAAGCGAGAATGGTGTGCACCGCCTTGTGCGTGTCTCCCCTTTCAATGCCCAGGGAAAGCGTATGACGAGTTTTGCCTCTGTGTTTGTCTCTCCGCTTGTCGACGATACCATTGAGGTCTATGTAGATCCGGCTCGTGTTTCTTGGGACACTTTCCGCTCAAGCGGCGCAGGTGGTCAGAACGTGAACAAGGTGGAGTCGGGTGTGCGTCTCAGGTATATGTACCAGGATCCTGACACAGGCGAGGAGGAAGAAATCCTTATAGAAAACACCGAGACACGCGACCAGCCAAAGAACCGTGCCAAGGCAATGTTGCTGCTCAAGAGCCAGCTGTACGACCGTGCTATGCAGAAGCGGCTTGCAGAGAAAGCTAAGATTGAGGCGGGAAAGAAAAAGATAGAGTGGGGAAGCCATATACGGAGCTATGTGTTTGACGACCGCCGTGTGAAGGATCACCGCACCAACTATCAGACAGCCGATGTCGACGGTGTGATGAATGGAAACTTAGACGCCTTTATCAAGGCGTATCTCATGGAATTCCCTGTAATTGACGGACAATAATAAAAAACTAACCAAATAACAACAACCTAAGTGCCACGTCTCCGAAAAGCACTCGTGTCATATCTGGACTGTATGACCGCAAGAAGGGAGACAAAAAAGATATGAGTCAAAAAAATAAAATCCGTAGTGCCAGGCGTGAGGCACGGGAGGAACAGCAAGCCAAAAGCGTAGTGAAATGGCTTTGTGCAGCATTTGTTGTGCTGGCTCTGATATTGATGGCCTACTCAATGTTTGTAATGCAATGAGCGGACTGGAGATAGAGCGCAAGTTCCTTGTAAGAAAAGGCGGTACCTATAAAAGTGCCGCCTTTTCAAAAAGTCATATCACTCAGGGCTACATTCCTGCCGAGGGCGCAACGGTACGCATAAGAGTTCGTGACGACAAGGCATTCCTGACCATTAAGGGAAAGTCGGCAGACGGAATTAGCCGCTATGAGTTTGAGAAGGAAATTGAGATGGAGGAGGCACGGAATCTTATGAGACTCTGCAAGGGCGGAGTTATAGACAAGTGCCGGTATCTCGTAAAGAGTGGCAGCCATGTGTTTGAGGTCGATGAGTTTTATGGCGACAATCAGGGGCTTGTCATGGCTGAGGTTGAGCTGTCAAGTCCTGACGAGTCTTTCGAAAAGCCCGGTTTCATCGGTCCGGAGGTTACAGGCGACCGCCGTTTCTACAATAAGCACATGCTTAAATATCCTTATTCTTTGTGGAGCGCAGATATACCAGAAGACTACCGATAGCCGTGCCTATCAGTACGCCGATGCCGTCGGCAAGCCAGTCTATAACGTCGCCGCTGCGGTTGCCGCCTGTCAGATAGGCTTGCGCCAATTCTATAGCGCCCCCCATGAGGAAAGGTGTTGCAACACCGAAAATGGCAACTTTTCGTATGTCGGCTTTCTTGTGGCTTCTGACGTATTCGTAGAATATCACGCAGCATAATGCGCCGAACATAACAAAATGTGTCCATTTATCCATCATCGGCACATCGCCCAATGGTGTTTCCGGAACGGGTATAATGCAAACTGTCCATATTGCAGCTATGAGCAATAATGAGAGAGGATATTTTCTAAAATACTGTTTCATGGTGCAAAGTTACTTATTTTTGATTGTAAGACGTTGCAAAAAACTCTGAAATGTTACTTTAATATCGAAATATTTTATAATTTTGCAACTTATAAGGGAATTTTGTTTTGATAATGACACTTTGCCTTGTTTTTTATTTTCTTTGAGTAGATGATATTTTTATAAAATATGTTATGGACAGAACGGAACAAAGAGCAAGTTTTGGAAGCAAAATAGGAATGATACTCGCCACGGCAGGCGGTGCCGTTGGCTTGGGCAATGTGTGGCGTTTTCCGTATATGGCAGGCGACAATGGCGGTGCCGCTTTTATCGTTGTTTATCTCGCGTGTGTGCTATTGCTTGGCATACCTTGTATGCTCAGCGAGTTTATAATAGGGCGTCATGGAGCAGCCAATACTTTCAGGGCATACGATAAAATTTCGGGTGGCAGCGCATGGAAATTTGTCGGACTGCTTGGAGTTTTGACAGGATTTCTCATTACGGGATATTATGCCGTTGTGTCTGGCTGGTGTCTGCAATATATATATGCCTCGATAGCTGGCGGGCTGAAAGGTGACGCACAATTTGTGCGGCAATATTTTGCTGATTTCTCCCAAGATCCTGTCCGTCCGCTCTTCTGGACTGTCGCCATTATCCTTACAGCCCATTTCGTTATAATCCATGGCGTAAGGGGAGGCATAGAGAAAGCCTCAAAGCTTATGATGCCTACGCTTTTTATATTATTGGTGGTTATTGTCATTGCGTCGTGCATGCTTCCCAATGCCTCAAAAGGCGTGGAGTTTCTTTTCTATCCCGACTTCTCAAAAATGACGAAGAGCATGTTTCTCGGCGCACTCGGCCAGTCGTTTTATTCCCTTTCCATCGCCATGGGATGTATCTGTACCTACGCCTCATATTTCAGCCGGAACACAAACTTGCTGAAGTCTGCATTGCAGATTTCGTCTATCGACACATTGATAGCTGTGCTGGCAGGTCTTATGATTTTTCCCGCCGCATTCTCTGTAGGCGTAAATCCAGACAGCGGCCCGTCGCTGATTTTCCTCACGCTTCCTAACGTTTTCAACGTGGCTTTTGCGTCAATGCCTGTTGTCGGCTGGATAGTGTCACTGCTCTTTTATCTGCTGTTGTCGGTAGCGGCACTCACGTCGTTGATGTCGCTTCATGAGGTCAGCACGTCGTTCTTCTTTGAGGAACTGCACATCACCCGACAGAAAGGTGCCGTTATTGTCACCGTAACATGCAGCGTTATCGGCATTCTGTGTTCTCTGTCTCTCGGTAAATTCGATGGTTTGCAGATTGCGGGGCTTAACCTTTTCGACTTTTTCGATTTCCTTACTGGGCAGATATTCCTGCCTGTCGGCGGTATGCTGACCTGCCTTTTCCTTGGATGGTTTGTGCCAAAAAAGCTTGTGCGCGATGAGTTTACTAACTGGGGAACAGTCTCAGGGGCATTTTTCGGCGTATATCTTTTCCTCATACGCTTTGTGTGTCCGATAGCAATTTTGGCAATTTTTCTTCATCAGCTTGGCGTAATCTGATATTTTATATTTATAAAAATGGAACAAAGAGGAAACTTCGGAACAAAAATAGGCGTGATACTTGCCACTGCCGGCTCTGCTGTGGGGCTTGGCAATGTGTGGCGCTTTCCCTATATGACCGGACAGGACGGAGGTGCGGCTTTTATACTCGTATATCTTTTCTGCATGCTGTTTCTTGGCATACCTGGCATGATTTCAGAGTTCATTATCGGTCGCCACTCTGCGTCCAATGCTGCCCGGGCATACAAGAACCTGTCAAACGGCAAGCCTTGGCAAATCGTCGGTTTCATCGGTATTTTTACCTCAACAGTCATTCTTGGCTTCTATGCTGTGGTGGCGGGATGGTGTCTGCAATATCTGTTTGTCTCATTAATGGGGCAGGTTAATGGCGATGCTGATTATGTCCGCAATTATTTCTTGGAGTTCTCGTCAGATGCCATCCGGCCGTTGGTATGGACGGTGGTTTTCATTCTTATTACCCATGCCGTTGTTGTCCGTGGAGTGAGACGGGGTATTGAGAAGGCTTCCAATTTGCTGATGCCGACACTTTTTGTGTTGCTTCTCATATTGGTGGTCTCGTCGTGCATGTTGCCAGGAGCGTGGAAGGGTGTCGACTTTCTGCTTAATCCCGATTTCTCGAAACTTTCAAAGGGCGTGTTGCTTGATGCTCTCGGTCAGTCGTTTTTCTCTCTGTCGCTTGGCACGGCGTGCCTGTGCACATACGCCTCATATTTCAGCCGGCGCACCAATTTGGCAAAGTCGGCAATACAGATAGCCTGTATTGATACAGTCATAGCCATTCTTGCCGGGCTCATGATTTTCCCTGCGGCATTTTCTGTAGGCGTAAATCCCGACAGTGGTCCGTCGCTGTTGTTCATAACTCTGCCAAATGTTTTTCAGGAGGCGTTTGGATCAATGCCTGTTGTGGCATATATAATATCTGTACTTTTTTACGCCTTGCTCTCGCTGGCAGCCTTGACAAGCACTATTTCTATGCACGAGATAGGAACAGCTTTTTTCTATGAGGAGCTTCATGTGTCACGAAAGAAGGGTGCCTGTATTGAGACGCTTTTTGCCGTTCTCATCGGTGTTTTCTGCTCTTTGTCCATTGGAGCGGTTGATATAAGTCTGTTTGGCTTGAGCCTCTTTGATGTCTGCGACCATCTTACCTCAAACTATCTGATGCCGTTCAGTGCTTTGCTGACTTCTGTATTTTTGGGTTGGTATGTACCGAAGAAGATAGTGCGCGACGAGTTTACCAACTGGGGAACTGTAAACGGTTTCGCCTTCGGCTTATGGCTTTTTGCCGTAAGGTTTGTCTGTCCGGTGTGTATAGTTTTCATCTTCCTTCGTCAGATAGGTTTGATATAATAGTTTAGTGTGTTATGGCGTGGAAAGAATTTTTCTATTTCAACAAGTCCGACAGAAAGACCCTGCTATTTCTTGTAACACTGTGTGGCGGCCTGCTGATGTTGTTCCTGTTTCTCGATAATTGCGATGAAATCGGGCAATCTGGCATTGCTGTTGATGATAGCCTGGCAGCGGAGA
>CABSIA010000013.1 GCA_902477645.1 uncultured Prevotella sp.
TATCTGCTCTGTAGGATATGTTGTGTATGTAGACTGCGAGAACTGGTCGCCGCGCAAGGTGCTCATGGCCTGCGCAACTTTCTGGTTGCCCTGTTTAAGCAGCCGCTTCACACGGTCAAAATCGGCTTGTGTGTGCAAGCCGCCAGGATGAAGAAAACCACGGTTAATATCGTATACAGGCTCATGGCCTACGGCATTAAAAGTCTTGCCCTCAGAAAGTTTTACGTTGTTGATTGCCGCCTTCAGATTGGTGTTTGCCTGATTAATCAGAGTCTGTGAGCCATTACCGTCTAATATCTGGCGTGCGTCTATCAGTGCGTCCTCAAGGTCGGCAATAAGTCCCGGAAGATAGTTGCCGGCGTTTGCCAACAGAGTCTCCGCCTCGGCAATTGACCTCTCTATCGCACCTGTATAGGCATTGGTAGAGTTCTGCAAGCTATGTTGCCGCGCACCAACGGCAGCACCGGCAGGCATTGCCGGCATAAGGCAAAAAGCAGCCGTCGCAAAAACGAGTTGATGAAGTTTCATATTTTTGGGAGATTAAAGTTGAAAATTTAGAGTTTTAATGCAGGTGGTATTATTGTCTAACGTCTCACGTTGGGCATTTATTATAATAAGCACATTCTAAATGGCTCTGTTTTTAAAAGTTTAGAGTCTAAAGATTAAGCATCTTGCATTAAACTTTAAACTCTAAACTTTAATATCTACTTTTTATTTAACCACAATTTTCTTTGTAGCCACAGAGCCGTCGCCAAATACGGTACGCTTAACAACTACACCCTTTGCAGGAGCAGCAATTCTGCGGCCGTCGAGTGTGAAGTATTCTACGCTTCTCTCGCTCTTGGTCACATTCTCTGTCATCTCAATGCCTGTAGTAACGTCTTTGCAGACAATCCAACTGTAAACAGGAGCAGCACTTGTCACAATCTTGTCATACGGACTTGCCCAACGCATGCTGGTATTCCAATACAGATTGTCGCTCAGGCGGCATACAGCAACTGTGGAGTCAGTCTGCTCTTCCTTATAGAATGCCAGACGTGCGGCTGCCAATACGTCTGTTGGATTTGGAGGCAATGCAGACACATAACCGTCGGCAGTAAGCACACCATCCTTGTTTGTCAGATAATAGCCACCGTCAGCATGCTGATTAACATCGAATGTCCAGCAATAGTCCTCAACCTGCCGGTTGTTCTTCTCTGCGTCAGCAACCACTTCCTCAAGTGACCACAATGCGCCATAGTAGTGGCCGCCAGGAGCAGGATCTTTCTGTACAAGAAGTTTTGGCGTGCCCGCAACTCTGAAAGATATAGAACCGTCAACAGCTACGCTATATGGTTTGCGTGAAGCGGCGAGAGCATCCATCGCCTTTCTGAGGTCGTTGGCGAATACGTCAATCTCACGCTGAGTTGTCTCACCAGGGTTGGCAACGTATGCGTCGCCCTGTGCCAAAAGCTGTGCGAAAGCGGTATAGAGCTCTTCAGAATACTGTCCCTCACCATCACCAACGCTGTATTTTGCCTTCTCGTCAAGCTCGTGTGCCTCAACGAGCAGAGCCTGAAGAGCTGTCATATCGGCAAGTTTGTATGCGTCGTAAAGCGGGAAGTCGGCATTGTCGACAAACTCCTTTGTAATAGGCTGTCCCTCGCTGAGCATGCCGGCGACAAGGAAACGTGTAATCTTTGTGTTGGCACTTGAGTTTCTGTTAGATGTGTAGCAGTCAATCTCAGCAGCAATCTTGTCGCCTTGCTTCATGTGAACATAGAAGTCAAGGTCGATAGGAGCCTTGCCCTGCATGCCGTCGTTGGCAACGCTGCCATACTCTTTAGAGAACATCTCGTCGTCCTTCGGGCAAGAGAAGACGCCCTCATTCTCTGAAACCATGCGTGTGCGCAGGTAGAGAGGGTTCTCCACCTTTTCGTTAGGATTTGTACGGAAAAGAGAAATGCCCACCTTATAGTAGCCCTCAGCAGGAGCTGTAAACATGATAGACGGAGCCTTGCTCACATCAGGATGAACATCACCTGAAGGAGTTATGTAAAGCCACTCGCCGCCATTGAACCAACCGTCAGCGCCATTCTTGGTCTTACCAAAATTAGGGAACTTCACATAGTCGCCACCGTTGACGTTGTGATAGTAATATCCGAATGGCTGGTCGTTGTTGGTATCGGCAGTTATAGGCAACTGCACATACTTTATATTCTCGTCATCGGTGAAGAGCACATAGTTGCCCTCAGCGGTATAGTCGAAGTTAGCCTTTGAGCTGAGGAATGTGTTCCAGATCTTCTCAAGCCTCTGGTCGTAGATGGCAACATTCATGCCGTTGATAAGACCTTTCTGGTAATCCTCATACAGAACAGTCACGTCCTCATAGAACTTGTCGATGGCCTCCTGAGTGTACTTGCCATAGCCAAGGCCCACCAGATTGTCGTCAGCCTCTATCATCTGAACCTGAGTCTCATACTCGCCAAGCTTCTGGATGAACTCAGCAACGCCTGTCATATCATACGGGTCGGCATAGTTCTCAGCAGCCTCTGCTGTAGCCTGGTCTACAACCTCGATGTCGAGTTTCTTGAAGAATGAGCGTCCGTAAGCGTCACGGTCCCAGCTGTAGCCAAGAAAATACTTTGACGCATTGGCCTCAAAAGAAATAATGTCGCCCTTCTTACCGTGGAAAGCAAACGAATAGTCTGTAGGCACCTGGGCAACGAAGCGCTGATTTCCACCTTGAGCAAGGCCGCAGTTTGACCAGCCGTCAATCTCTCCGCCATTCTCTCCGTAGGCAAAAGCCAAACCCATTGTAACGGCAGAGTCAACCACCTCTGTGCCCTGCAGTCTGTAACGCGGAACAAGGTAAAGAGGGCTCAGCGGGAAACAGTCCTGACGTACAATTGAGCCACTTACCTTATAGTAGCCGTCTTCTGGAACAGTGAACGACACCACGCCGGCATACTTAGGATTGGCGTAGGTCTCAAAATCCTCTGTCATGTAGATGAACTTATCGTGAGAGTTTGTACGTGGAGCCTCATACTTCTGGTCATACCAGGCATTGCGCTTGTTGGCAGCCCAATAGTTGCCTTCTGAGTCCGTGGTGTAGCCGTCAATCTCTGTGATGCGCTCACCCATTACACGCTCAGGGATGTATTGGTCGAGATAGTTACAGGTACTCTCTTCTCCATATTTACTGAAAGAAGTGTAGGTACCGGTGCCATACTCATACTTTTGGAAACTCCACTGTGCGTCGCCGCCAGCAGCAAATGTTTCCGCCGTCATTTCTGTAAGTTTGTAGGTCTGGGCAAATGCCATTGATGAGGCAAGAGCCATAACCGCCAAAAAGTTTAATCTTTTCATAGACACTTTTTTTAGTTATTAATTATTAGTTGTTAATTATTAATTCTGTATGGTATTATTCGTAATAGCCTCAATTGAAGTTTACTATAGAATTTCTGCTGCAAAGTTAGCGATGAAATCGGGAATCATGGTGTTAAATCGTCCCAAAGTATATGCTGTAATTATCCCAAATTGACTTTTTCAGCTGTTTCTGTTGTTTTCGGTGTTTACTTGTGGCTTGAACAAGTTCCGAAAAGAACTTGAAAGCCACAAGGCACTACTAACCTAATACAAATAAACTAAATCTTAACTTATGAAACTCCCCATTATCTAACTTTGTTTGTGTCAAGAATTACTCTTCGTCTTCCCACACGTTGAATGTTTTCTTTGACGCAGCATCCCAAGCATCGCCTTCGCCTGGTGTTGTCGGAACTGTGATGCCACTACCATCGCCGCGTACTCCAGAAGCAGCCATAATTGCTGTACTCAAAGACTCGCAAACTATTATTGCCGGAGCTATATATGTCTTTTTCATTTTCGTCTAAGTTTTTAATCTGTTTACTACATTGATTATTTAATCACGATTTTCTTGCCATTCTTAACAACTATGCCCTTTGCATTGTCGGATACGCGCAGTCCGCTGATGTTGTAAACGGCACCGTTGTCGTTGGCCTCGGCAACGTCGATTTTGTCGACTGCTGTAGTCTCGCCCAAAATAGAGAGTTTTGCCTGTGCGCCCGATGGAATGGTGATAAATGCGCGAAGACCCTTCATAGTGCTCTTGCCCTCTGCCGGTTTGCTCAATTCACCTGTCGTAGTTACAAAAAGGTCGGTTCCATCGGTGTTTATTGCTGTAGGACCATATACGCCCGTGAAGCTATAGCCGCCGATTGTTACAGGAGCAAGAGCAGCAGAGATTGTCACGTCTGTGAACTTAGGATTTACAACGTCCTGTCCAGGCTTGATAAGGTATGGTTTTCCAGCCTCTATTGTTGCTGCCTCAGAGAACACCATTGTTGAACCGTCAACAGATGTAAACTCTGTGATTGTTGTTCCTGCACCAAACTTATCTGTTATTGTCTCTGCGCTGATAGCGAAAGGCACGCAGAATGTGTTCCAATACTGGCTTGACAATGTGCGGGTAAGAGCCACGTTAACAGTCTTTCCGCTTCTGTTGCCGATGGCTGTTGTGTTGTCCTCACCGTCTTCTTTAAGACCGAAATTGAAGAATTCGTATGGAGAAGATGCTAATGGCTTGCAAATTTCGAATATATATTTAGGTTCACCAGAAGTCGAGACTTTATCGTATGGAGCATTCCAACCGAAACTGTCATTCCAATACTTTCCGTCCTTACGCTGTATAGCTATATCAGACTCAGCGTCATCAAGCACATAGAAACGGAAGGTATGGTCATCAGCATTGGCACTCTCTGACACATAGCCATCAGAAACAACAACACCTCCGTCGCCAAACATTAAGTTATAACCTCCATTAGTATTTTCAACCAAGTCAAACTCCCATTCGAATTCCTCTGTAGCAAGACCTTTATCACTGCTGCCGCTCTTCAGTTCATCAAGATTTCTGAATGCTGCATAATAGTAATCATTACCACTTGCCTTATCCTTTCTCACCAAATATTTATCAGTGCCTGGAATTCTGATAGCCACCTTGCCTGGCTCAGGGAATATTTCTTTCTGGGCTCTTGGGTCATAACTCTTCAAACCTGAGTTAGCTACAAACTCATCTGAGATTGCTGTTCCAGCAGATGTATTGGCAGCTATCACATAACGTGAGAAAATCGTATTAGCACTGCTATTAGCATCTTCTACTGTTTGCACCGTCGATATTCTGTCACCTTTCTGGAGCTTCACAAAATAGTCAACGGTCTGATTGTCTGTATTTTCACCATACCTCAAAGAGGTGATTACATTATTGTCTTTGTCACCTGTGACAAAATTATTATTCATATAAAAATATTTCGCCCTGGAATTTCCAGAAACCGATTTTCTGTTGAATGTCATACCAACATAATACCAGCCATCTTCGGGAGCTGTAAACAAAACTGCAGGACTATAACCATTACTTGCCTCCATTGGGTGAAATTCACCGTTGTCTAATATATAAAGCCAGTTTCCACCACTGTTATACCAACCAATAGAACCACCCTTATTACTTGCATTATGATTTTGAAACTTGCTATAGTTCCCGTTTTTATCACGCTGATAATATCCAAAAGGGTTATCCTCGTTTACTGACATATCAACCTTTGTAACACCTTCTTGCGTAGAGAATAGCACATAATTGCCTTCGGCAGAAAAGTCAATGTCTTTAGGAGAGCCTTCTATGGCGGTTTGGGCATTGCCCTTTGTAAAAGATGCAAAAGCAAGTATCATTGCCGTTGCCAAGAGATAAAGTTTCCTCATAATCTTTAACGTTAAATTTTAATTGCCTTAAGTCTTTATCATGTATACGCACGAGAAAACAGAAATGCAGAAACTTACATAATATTTTTTCATTATACCCGAATTCCGGCAACTATTTGGAGCAAAAAAGTTACTTCAAGTTCGTATGTCCAATAGCAAAATTCTCTTTTCTTAAAATCCAAGAAAACAGTTTCGTTTACCGCAAAAAAAAAATGAAGCCGCTTGCGTACGCTATCGCAAGCGGCTTCATTAGCCATCGCAAGCGGCAGCGACGGCACATGCACTATGCCACATTTTTTGCATGGTTTTTAATGGTGAAAGAATGGGGTAATGGAGTTGTCGTGAGATGAAAAAATCTTTTAGCGCAAAATCACGTCTGGGCAGAGAGAAGCATATCCACCGTATCGCACAACTCCTGATACCACTCACGCCCGAAACGGCGCACAAGCGGCCCCTCAAGGAATTTGTAGACAGGCATGTTTATCTCGCAGCCCTTCTCTACTGCCGCACGGCAAACATCCCAACGGTTGTAGTTGAGACCTACCATTCCGGCGGCAAAACGCTTCTCACGTATGGGATAAAGGGCACACGACATGGGCTTTACGAATTTTGTCTTGCCGTTGCGAAACGCTTTCTCAAGAGCGCAAAGGCAACAGCCATTCTCATAGCATGTGAAAACGCAGTCTTTACCGTTAACAATACTCGTTACAAGGTCGCCGTCACGGTCGGTATAAGCCACGCCCTGCTTGTCGACGACAGCCTGAGCAGATGCACTCATATCGTCCCAAACAACATCAAGGGCATCCTCAATGCCTGCCACCTCGTCTAACGTAAGAGGTGCTCCAGCATCGCCCTCAACGCAACACTGTCCCTTGCATTTGTCAAGGTCGCAACAGAATTTCTCAGTTATTATGTCTGGCGAAACCAATACGTCGCCTACTTGGATGATATGTAAGTTGTTCATTTTTTTTGTTGACAAGTTGACGAGTTGCCCCCCAGAGACTACCACTCCACCGGCTCTATACCATGCAGACTCAGATATTCGTTGCAGCGTGAGAACTGATGATTTCCAAACCAGCCGCCTCTGTTGGCTGACAATGGTGACGGATGAACGCTCTCTAAAACAAGATGACGCTGTTTGTCGATAAGGTAAGACTTGCTTCGGGCAAAGCCTCCCCACAACATGAAGACAAGATTTTGGCGGCTGTCGCTCAGAGCCTTTATTGCCGCATCGGTGAATGTTGTCCAGCCAAGACGCTGATGGCTGTTGGCAACGTGTGCTCTTACGGTCAGGGTGGCGTTGAGAAGCAAAACTCCCTGCTCTGCCCAACGTGTAAGGTCGCCCGATTTAGCTGCGGGCTTGCCAAGGTCGAGTTCTATCTCCTTAAAAATATTGATAAGTGACGGAGGCGGAACAATGCCGTCGGGCACAGAGAAACTAAGCCCCATAGCCTGTCCAGGCTCATGATAAGGGTCTTGGCCTATTATCACTACCTTGACCTTGTCAAACGGACAAAGGTTGAAGGCATTGAAAATTTTGCTGCCGGGAGGATAACACTTGTATGTGCTATATTCCTCTCTCACCTGAGCTGTAAGACTCGCAAAATATGGCTTTTCGAACTCTGCGCCAAGTTGCCGTTTCCAGCTGTCTTCTATCTGAACCATAAGGTGGGGGAGATAAATGTTTAAAAAGATTAAAGATAAATGCAGAATGTCTTATTATTAAAATTTAGAGTTTAAAATTTAATATGAGCAATCATCAATAATTGCATTAAACTTTAAACTCTAAACTTTAAACTCTATATTCCCCTTAGGGGGCAGACTGTTAGTCTACAATAAGGTTCTCACCTGTCATCTCTGCAGGCTGCTCCAATCCAAGAATATGGAGAATTGAGGGAGCGACATCTGCAAGACGTCCGTCCTTTACCGTTGCCGAGTTATTGTCGGTAACGTAGATAAACGGAACAGGATTCAAAGAGTGTGCGGTGTTCGGAGTACCGTCCTCATTAATTGCGTTGTCGGCATTTCCATGGTCTGCAATGATGATAGCCTCATAGCCGTTAGCCTTAGCAGCCTCGATAACTTCCTTTACGCAGTTGTCAACAGCATATACAGCCTTTGCTATAGCATTGTAAACACCAGTATGTCCAACCATGTCGCCGTTTGCGAAGTTTACAACGATGAAATCGTATTCCTGAGTGTTGATAGCACCGACAAGCTTGTCTTTAACCTCGTAGGCTGACATCTCCGGCTTGAGGTCGTAGGTGGCAACCTTTGGTGACGGAACGAGTATGCGGTCCTCGTTCTCGTATGGAGCCTCACGGCCTCCGTTGAAGAAGAATGTCACGTGGGCATACTTCTCGGTCTCTGCCGTGTGGAGCTGCTTCTTGCCATTGGCAGAAAGGAACTCCCCGAGAGTGTTTGTAACGTTCTCTTTCGGGAATAGGATGTTTACGCCAGTGAAGTTGGCGTCGTATGGAGTCATGCAGAAATACTGCAGACCAGGTATTGTATTCATGCCCTCTTCCGGCATATCCTGCTGAGTGAGCACATGTGTAAGCTCTTTTGCACGGTCGTTGCGGAAGTTGATGAAGATAACAACGTCACCCTCGCCGATTGTTCCGTCAACAGTAGAGTTGCATATTGCCTTTACGAACTCGTCGGTAACACCCTCATCATAGCTCTCCTGCATAGCCTGCACCATGTCGGCCGACTTCTTGCCCTCGCCCTTTACGAGCAGGTCGTAAGCCTCTTTCACACGGTTCCATCGCTTATCGCGGTCCATGGCATAGAAACGTCCGATGATACTTGCAATGTGTGCACCGTTGGCATCGCAGCATTTCTGCACATCCTCTATGAAGCCCTTACCGCTCTTCGGATCGGTGTCTCGGCCGTCCATGAAACAATGTACAAACACCTTGTCGAGACCATATTCCTTACCAATCTCGATGAGTTTGAACAGGTGGTCGAGTGAAGAGTGTACGCCACCGGTAGATGTCAATCCCATCAGGTGCAGTTTCTTGCCATTGTTGCGGGCATAGCTGTAAGCCTTTATAATCTCCTTGTTCTCAAGTATGCTGCCGCTCTTGCAAGCCTTGTTGATTTTAACAAGATCCTGGTATACGATACGTCCAGCACCAATATTGAGGTGACCTACCTCTGAGTTACCCATCTGTCCGTCGGGCAAACCAACATCCTCGCCAGACGCCTGAAGAGAAGAGTGTGCTGAAATAGCTGTGAGATAATCAAGATAAGGAGTTGGTGTGTTGTAGATAACATCGCCTTTACCATGCTGACCGATTCCCCATCCGTCGAGAATCATCAATAACGCTTTCTTTGCCATAGTTTTTATTCTGTTTTAATTAGTTTTCTATCTGGATGCAAAATTACTATAATTCATCGGAAACACAAAATCAGACGCTGTTTATTTTGTCTTACGCCTTCTTCCTACAAATCATTTACAACATCTATTGGCAATGTAGTCATTTCTGCTATCTGTCCAGACGAAACTCCAGCCTCCTTCATAGCCTTGGCAGAAGCTAACAATGCCGCTTGCTGTTGCGCCAGCTGAGCGTCCTTCTGCTCTATCTGCGCACTCTGATGCTCTATCTGCGCACTCTGATGCTCTATCTGCGCATTTTGCTCAGCTATGCGCTGATCACGCATCATAATAGCAGTGTCCCTGTTTTCTATGGCAGAGAAATACTCATCCTCAACATTCATTTCATGCCGGAGATTTGTATCAGAAGCTGCAGAAAGAAGACGGTGAAGGATATGTTCCATTTCCTGATCACCCATGTAATCATCTTCATCAATATTGAGCACCTGATGATTGTCTTTATTCTTGTTTTTCTGATCAAACACGCTCAGCACCTTTGTCAAACGGTTGTTCACTTGGCCGTGCAAAAGAGGTATCTGGACAATGATGCTATTGTGAGTCAGGCTTTCAACAAACGGGTCGGGCATGCCATCCGTAACCTCATTGCCGTTATAATCATACGACTTATGGCTTACGTAAAGCACAGGCTCCTTGATATTTCCCACGCGGTGTCCCAACAGATACACAGCAATCATCGGAATGCCATAACCATTAGGCGCACTGTCTTTGTCTATATTTTCAGGATTGGCATACTGTGTACCAAGATACTGGCGAAAGCGAAGAGTCTCCGTTTCAAGCCATGTTTTCTGTAATTCTATCAGAACCAGCTTTAGGCTGCCGTCTTCCTGACGAACCTTTGCCCCAAAGTCGATACGGAACATCGAAATTTTATCACGGCTGCCATTAGTGTACTCATGTTTGCGAACATCGACCTCCACCACTTCCTTTTTAAGGAGAGCCGACAATATTGTCTTTGCGACACGCACATCTTCCATAAGATATTTGAAGACTGCGTCATAAATCGGGTTTGCTATACTTATTATCATACGTTACAAAATTATTATCTTTTTTGGTTATTTCTCTGTATCACCTTACGAACCGTTCCGTTGGAATATCTGACGATATTAACGCCAGGGCAAAGCCCCTGACGGGGAGTGCCACTAACAGAATATACAGCCACAGGAACCACTGTTGACATATCTATACCATCGACAGAAGTGGCGACAGTCGCCACATAAACATCATCGAGGAAGAACCGCTTTGCAGGAGCAAACTTTACTTTTATAGGTCCTGCACCTGTTATGGTCGCAGTGAAATCGGTCCATTCACCCTCAGACATTGTGAATGTAGACGGAGAAATTATTGCACCGCCAGTTACAGACAATGTGAGCGACTTGCCGTCGGTTCCCCACGGCACGGCACGGAAAGTGAGAGTCGCCTCACCGTCGACGTTGATAGCGGGCGAGGTTACTGTACCCTGAACTTTTGAGTTTCCAAATTTTGCACATTTGTCGGCACCAAAAGCTTTCTCCGCTATCCAGCCCTCGTTATCTGCTATGAATCCTTTGTTGGCAACTGAGGCACTTCCACCGAAAACACCATCATTGCCGCCTGTGCCTGCACACTGGTCAAAAGTCTCGCAAAACAACAAATCGCCCGAAGGCTGATTGGGCTTGATTGCATAATAGTTTTGTCCAAACTCCATCGATGCCGTACCGTCAGCGGCTATCGAAATATTTCTGATTGCCACATCCATAAACTTTTTTCCGTCGGTATTGGCTGTATATGTAGCAGAAGCAGGAACAGAATATGCGGTTATGCTGTCGTTGCCGACATAGGGATATGGGTCGCCAGTATAGGTTACTTTTGAATACGACTGTGTATATGGCGAGAAATACTTGCTGTCATCATCGTTGTCGGCATGCAGAATGGTTAGCCTCTGATGATTGTTTTTCACTCCAGAGTAGATGTCTTGCCCTGTAGAGTTCACATAGTTACAAGCCCAGAGATTTTCATCGTAGTCGACATGGAGCACCAAAACACCCGATGCGGGCAATGCAGCATCCCATCCTAACTGCTGACGGTTTTCAACAAGATAGTATTCATCGGCATTGCCGCTGTTCACAAGTTTATAAGCCTCGCCATTTTCAGCCAACGCTTCCATGCCAGTGACGGTTAAGTTGTCGCCACGGCTTACTTCTATAGGGGCGAGCCAGCCACTCACCATGCGCTCATAGCTTGTGTAACCAGCCGGCAAATATCCGTCTGCGTTATAGCTTCCGTAGTCCATAAGATCCCACGGTCCCATGCCGAAGTTGCCGTCATAGTTTACATCGTACATATCGGGAAGTCCCATACAGTGCGAGAACTCGTGGCACATTGTGCCTATGCCGCTTGTAGAGCCGTCACCATTGAGCTCTGAGCTGCATGCGTAAGTGTCGACCTTTACTCCGTCAAGAGTTAAGGGACCCGTAATGGAAGAGCCAGATAATGCCCACTCATGAGGCCAAACCGTGTTGTCTTTATTGTAGGTGTCGGCCTCACCATAGCCGGCATAAACGACATACACCTGATCAACCTCACCATCGCCATCCCAGTCGTAGTCGGCAAAATTCACCTCGGAATCAATGGCCTTACAGCCCTCGACAACCATCAACTCAGGACGGACATCCTGCCCGTAAGCATCATTTGCCCCATAGTATGCCATGTTATTGGACAAGGTAACAGGACCCACAACATCGAAGTCAAGCTCAAATTTGCCACGGCTCTGCGCAAGGAAATAGTCTTTTACCGAACCCTGGAACTTTCCTTCACTGTAGTTCTCCTTGTTAGAGATATCATCAAACAGCTGCTGAGGATTTTCCGATTTGAACTTCACGTCGGTATACTCGGCCAAAATTACGAGTCCTTTTTTCTTTCCCGTAAACACTTCTGAGGCCTTTCCTGCCGTGAGCCTTGATGTCCTCTTGGTATTTGCCTTTGCACGTTTGCCATTCGAGCGGCTTGAGAGCTTGGCTAAGGCATCTTGTGAGGCAAGGCGAAACAAGCCGTTCTCTTCAGCAGGAAAATATTTGTTGCCAAGCGAGTCTTGCCAGCAATGCATAAACTCATCACCGACAAGGGTTACTCTCACGGTAGAGCCATCAGTGAGTTTTATAAACTTGTTTGTTCCTCGCTTGGCCGGTATTGCCATTGCCGTAAGCAAGGAAAATGTCAATAGTGAAGTTGTAAAAAATCTATTTCTCATTGTCAATTTATCAAAAAGGAATAATATTTTGGCAGCAAATATAGTCATTTTTCTTTAGATACAACATCATCGAATTGTTAAAACTCGTGTTATTGCCCATTGTTATAGTCGGAAATATTGTCGAGTTTTTCCAAATTCTCTGCGCTTACAGATGTCGAAAGCAACCTTTCAAGCTCAGAATACGACAAATGGCACGAAGGAGCAAACGCCTTTGAGCCGGCATAGCGCAGCAGTCCTGCATAGAGTGCGCGGGTCTCGGGATGATTTAGCATCTGTTTACGGTCGCAGGCACAAACGAGCAGACGGCCCTTGCCGACTGTAAGTTCAAATATGAGTCCAAGTTTGTGGTTGCGCTCAACATTGTCTATGACCTGAACGATCGGCGAATAGCGATAGGGCAGCTTGTCGAGCACCACAGGGTGTGAGGCTTTTACTACATGGAACCACTGCCACGATGTGTGGTTGTCGGTTGGGAAATACTTGAATACCGGATGCTGCGGATTTGGAATGTAGAGTCCCATTGTACCTGGCGACACAGGTTTATGGTTGTTCTCACTGATAGTCTTGAACATACGGAAGTTCCAATAATCTGTCTGGAAAAGCGGGCCTATGGTCTGCGGAAATTGCGAGATTGTATCTGCAGCCATCCACAACACTGTGGCTCCACGCTCAAGCAGGTCACCCACATATCCGTTCATAGCATCAACCACCATCACACCAGAGGCAGGTCTTTCCATTTCACTATCGTGAGGATATGTCCAGACATCGTAGCTGTTGCACCCCTCACCCACCCTCAGCGTAAGACGATAATGCCCGGGCTGCAAAGGCATAGGTATGGCAAGGGAGCCAAGATAGTGAAGATCGCTTTCGCTAAAATTTTGAACAGGCAACGTGCCCGACAGCGTAGGAGCTGGAATATCGAAGAACTGGCTCTGAGTGCGTTCGGGAGCGAGGGTCCAGATAAGCGCATTGTCTTTCACTCCGTTTGCGGAATAGTCGGCAACCAACACATCTGCTTTCAGTGTATCGGAGACATGGAGGCAAAAACTGTCGGTAACGAGCAGTGGCACCACATCGGAACACCACTGGCGCCACTCGTCGGGAGTAGTAATACCCTTGCTGTCCATAAAGGCGTCGAGTATTCCGACATAGGCACTTCCCTGTCCGGGATAGTCCTGAAGGTCGAGAAGCTGGAACCCCGCCATATTGCGTGTGCGCAGATCCATCTCGATATCAGCCTTATAGAGCTGCAGGCTCCATTTTCCGCTTGCCTTATGGAACTCTTTTGCAAGATGTCCCATATTAGCTTTTTCGAGCCTGCGGCGGAACACGTCCATATTGTACGGATAGAGTACGCCTTTGTATTTCGCCATCTCATCGTAGTCTGGATAGGTCTGAAACTGTCCCGTCTCATGACTAATAACGGGCACGGTCGCACGGTCGCATGCATGGTCAAAATTCAAGGTTGTATTGAGTCCGTAATGGTTTATCATACCGCCATCGAAGGTATCGGCAAACGAGAACGAGCCTCGTGTATGAGTAGAGAATGTACCCCATTTCTCGCCACCTATGCGACAGGTTGTGAAATAGTCTATACCGGGTTGTATACCCTTATAACCGAGATTGTAGTTTGAGCCGAATGTGTAGAGCTTGTCGGGAGCAATGGCACGGAAATCGTTGACAAAGCGGCGCATCTCGTCTATAGAGCCACTGAGCTCATTGCCGAGCGCCATCATGACGAACGACGGATGATGACCGTATTCTTTCAAAATATTTACACCCTCCTTGTGAAGAAACTCCATAAGCACCTTGTCGGATGCATCGAAATTGCCCCAGAAAGGAAGCTCGGGCTGAAGATATATGCCAAGACTGTCGGCTGCCACAAAAGCAGCCTCAGGCGGACACCATGAGTGGAAACGCACATGGTTGATACCATAGTCACGGCACTTGCCGAAATACGACATCCACGATTGTACATCCATAGGCACATGACCGGTAAGAGGCCAAACACAGGCATCGTGCTTACCACGGAGGAAGACACGGCGGCCGTTGGCATAGAAATGGTGACGGTCTGCAGTGAAATAGCGGAAACAGGGCAATGTATCGGCTACAGCCAGCGGCTGCATGCACTCTTCTGGCGAAGACAAAACAAGAGCCATTTTCCCGATTATGCCGTTCCAGTTAGTCTGTGTGTCGTCAACGTATGCATGGCTTCCAGACATGACCTGCGGTGGCACACCGCCCTCGTTGTCTACAACAATAGTCAGAGTGTGTTTCCCGCCATTACGGAATGCCAGGGCATGTCGCTGCGGAGTTGAGATATTGTTGCTGAAGCTTTGCTCCTCGCCGTCCACATACACAGTGGCGGGTTTGGTACGCTCAAGGAAGAGGGTTGCAGGACGGCCAGCCCAGCTACGTGGAATGTCAACCTCACGTTCATATCGCGCCTTGCCTTTATAGGAAAAAAGGCGGGTCAAATGTGTCGTCTCGGCGGTGTTGTCGCAGGCTACACCAAGGAAATTTGTATCGGTAGTGCCGGGAAAGATTATTGTCTCGTCACCAAAGCGCCATTTGCCACTAAGGTCAATTTCGGTCTGGGCAAACAGCAATGGGGTATCAGGAATAAGGAGTAAGAAGAATAGGAGTAAGGAAAAACGAGCCATAAGTTAAAGAGTAAAAAGAGAGGCTGTACGGCCGCTATATATACCGGACATACAGCCTCCTTAAAATAAAACTATTTCGCATTAATTTCCTTGAGCAGGCGGTCAGCATGTCCCCACTTGTCCATCATGTAGAGAACAAAGCGGATATCGACACCAATACAACGCGCAAGCCGCTTGTCAAAATTGATGTCTGACGACAGACTGTCCCAGTTGCCGTCGAATGCAAGACCAATAAGATTACCGTTGCCGTCGAACATTGGCGAGCCGGAGTTGCCGCCTGTGATATCATTGTTGGTAAGGAAACAGAGGTGGAATTTACCTGTTGTAGGGTCAACATACTTGCTCTGCGAGGCTGCCGACATAAGCTCGCGCATGATAGGCTCAGCCTTATAGTCGACGATGCGGTCTGCCTTGTCCATTTTCTCAACGATGGTCTCAGACGTGGTATAATAACCAGAAGGCTCGTTGCCAAGCATATACCCGCCTACCTGTCCGTAGCTCAGACGCATTGTGAAGTTGGCGTCGGAATAGTGAGGAAGATCCTCCTCCATTCTGAGTTTTGCAGCACAGAGATATTTCTCCTGCTTGCTGATGCTGTCGCTGGTGTCCATATATTTCTCTATGAGTTGGCTGCGTATCTCAAGCATGTCGAGCCCGAACTGTACTCCTGGATCTTTGAGATAACTCTTCTTGTTGATGTAGATTTTCTCGCCGCTCTTCATCAGAAACGACTCATTATACAGATAGTCGACGTACTTTGCATAGTCGCCGCCGAACTTGGCATCGATGGTGGTGTAGAATGCAGGAAGGTATTTTTTGTCAACATGCTCACGGTAGTTCTTCATAAGCACAGCAAACACCTCCTTGTCGAGAGCCTCATCCCATTCGGAGCTGTTGTCATCGAACACGATATATTGTTTCGATTTCTTGTTTTTTGGCCCGAGAACTTCTTTCTTGTCAAGAGCCATGGCACGTGTGCAGAACTCATTAGTACGGCGGAAAGTCTCATTCCAATACATCAGTGTCTTCAGGTCTTCGAAACGTGACTCGTAAAGTTTCTGCATCTTTGCGAAGTCGAGCAGCCCCTTCAGATAACCTGTCGAGTCCTGATATGCCTTTATACGCTCCTCGTAGTTGCGTTTCTGGTTGATAATGCCTATAGAGTCTATGCACTTGTTCATACCTATAGAGTTTTTCCAGTAATTTGAGCTTTGAGCAAATTTAGAGTCATACTTAATACGCACAGCCTCATCAGCCCGCATGTGGCGTACCATGACCTCCTGCTTAACTCCACGGACCTGAGCACGTGGTGCATTCTCGGCATCGCGCATCTCCTTGATGCCGTAGCTCGACATGTACCTGCTTGTGGAGCCAGGATACCCGATAGTCATGGCATAATCGCCGTCCTTATATCCCTGCATGCTCACCTGAGCCCATCGTTTCGGGTGATAAGGCACGTTGTCCTTGCTGTAGGCGGCAGGTCCGTTTGTCTTCGGGTCGGCATAGATACGGAAAACGGAGAAGTCGCAAGTCTGCCGGGGCCACATCCAGTTGTCGGTCTCACCGCCAAACTTACCCATTGACTTCGGTACGGTGAATACAAGTCGAAGGTCGGTAAAATCTTGATATGTTGTGGCATAATACTTGTTCCCCTCATAGAAAGCATCGATGTCAACATGGAGGGTTGAGTCAATTTTCTTTATAGAGTCGGTAAGTGCATTTTGCAAGGAATCAAGAAGTGACGCTTGCTCCGCATTGTTCATGTTGTCGATGCCAAGAGCCTGAAGGCGGCTTGTTATGTCGCTCTGCTCAACCATAAAGCTAACGAACATATTCTCGTTTGGCAACTCTTCCTCGAATGTCTTGGCATAGAAGCCGTTGAGCATGTAGTCGTGCTCTACGGTAGAGTGCGAGCGTATGGCCTCGAAACCGCAATGGTGGTTTGTAAACACAAGTCCGTCGGGAGAGACCACCACACCCGAGCAATAGCCAGAAAAGTTTACACAGGCATTCTTCAACGCATTTTCGCCATTATAGAGCTGATCGTAGGTGAGGTTAAAGCCCTCACCCTGCATAGCCTCATAAACTTGTGGAGGCAAATTGTAGATTGTCCACATACCCTCATCGGCGTGGACAGAGGCGACAGAAAGCATTGCCGCCATCAGAAATGTAGTTTTCTTCATAACCGGTATTTATTTTTGTTTTCTAAATTTCTTTCCTATCACAGGCAGTGAGCTTAACGGAAAATCTTTTTTCACCAAATATGCCATAAAAACTATGATTAGCAGGGTGTTTACAGCTGCGGTAACGGCAGACGAGGCAAAGGCTTTTTGACAAACGCTCATAAGAACAAAAATCACTGCCGCGAGTGCCACATATTTGGCAATGCCTGTCATGTCGTACTTGATTGGATAATATTTCTGGCCGACAAAATAGCTGAGCAGCATGGCTGTGCCATATCCGGCAAAGCCTGCCCACGCACATGCCATATAGCCATAACGTGGCACAAAGATGAAGTTTATTGCAAGCAATACCATACATCCTATGCCAGAGAACCATGCACCCCAAATGGTCTTGTCAATAAGCTTATACCAGAATGAGAGATTGAAGTATATTCCCATCATAATCTCGGCAGCCATAACAATTGGCACAACCTTCAGACCACTCCAATAGTCACGTCCGATGATATGTTTCAAAATATCCATATATCCGACAACCATCAGAAAGGCAAGCAGGGTGAAAACGATGAAATATTTCATCGCCTTGGCGTAAGTGTCGCGGTTGTCGCTTTCCCTGGCCTTGCCAAACACGAAAGGCTCGTATGCATAGCGGAATGCCTGAGTAATCATTGCCATTATCATGGCTATCTTTGATGCGGCGCCATAAATGCCAAGCTGCTCATGGGCGTTTTCACCCTCATAAATATACGGGAATAAGATCTTATCGGCTGCCTGATTGAGTATTCCGGCTATGCCAAGCACGAGGATAGGCCAGCTATAAGACAGCATACGGCGCATAAGGGCTTTATCGAAAATATAGCGGAAGCCTATGAGCTCTTTGTAAAAACAGAAGGTTATTGTTCCTGTACATGCAAGGTTTATGTAGAAAGCATATCCGGCACCAACCTCGGGATTGTATATTGCGCCAACTGTGCCTGGATCCCAGGCATAGAGCGCAGGCAGCACAAGGAAGAAAAGGAGGTTGAGAAGAATGTTGAGAATGATAAACAACATCTTGAATGCCGCAAACTTTATCGCCTTTTTCTTATAGCGCAGATATGCGAAGGGTATGCACTGGAAGGCATCGAGCGCTACGGTTACAGCCATCACCCATACATACGACGGATGGTCGGCATAGCCCATAAACGACGATATTGGCGAAAGGAACAGCAATACCAATGCGACAAAAAGCAACGATGTTGAGCCTATAGCCATCAGTATGGTGGAATATACCTTCTGCGCATCCTCGCCTTCTTTGTTTGAGAAGCGGAAGAAGGTTGTCTCCATTCCGTATGTAAGAATAACGAGCAGCAGTGCGGAATAGGCATACATATTGGTTATGATGCCATAGCCGCCACTTGCCGCAGAAAGATTTGCCGTATAGAGCGGCACAAGCAGATAGTTGAGAAATCTGCCTACGATGCTGCTAAGTCCGTAAATGGCCGTGTCTTTGGCCAGAGATTTTAGATTTGCCATTGCAATTTATTTTTAGAAGAACAGATAACATACTGCTATTGCCGCCACAACTCCGGCAAGGTCGGCAAGCAGACCGCATGCCACGGCATGGCGGGTATACTTCACGCTAATGCTTCCGAAATAGACTGCGAGAATATAGAATGTTGTATCTGTAGACCCCTGGAATACACATGCAAGACGGCCCACAAATGAGTCGGTGCCATAGCTGTTCATAGCCTCAACCATAAGCCCGCGCGCGCCGCTACCAGACAATGGTTTCATAAGCGCTGTTGGCAATGCGCCTACAAAATCGGTATCAAGTCCGCACTTCCCGACTCCCCATGCAATGCCGTCGACGAGCATATCCATGGCTCCAGAGGCGCGGAACACTCCCACTGCCACAAGTATTGCGACAAGGTATGGAATAATTCTGACGGCCGTGCTGAAACCCTCTTTCGCACCTTCTATGAAGGCATCGTAGACATTGACACGCTTGATTACTCCGGCAACAATAAACATAATCATTATGCCGAAAAGTATCACGTTCGACGCCACCGATGTCACAACGCCCATGGTCTCTTTATCCATCTGCCCGAAGCCCCAGATAACGAGTGCCGTAAATGCCACTAACGATACGAGCGTGGCAAGCAACACAGGCTGCAGTATGTTGATACGCTGCCAAAGGGATGTTATTATGATGCCTGCCAAAGTAGCCACCATTGTGGCAAGGAGTATCGGAATAAAAATGTCGGTAGGTGTCTGTGCGCCGTTTGCCGCCCTTATCGCCAATATGCTCGTAGGGATTATGGTCAGTCCGGAGGTGTTGAGCACCAAAAACATTATCATGGGATTTGTGGCGGTGTCTTTCTTTGGATTCAGTTCCTGCATCTGCTGCATTGCCTTCAGTCCCGTAGGCGTGGCGGCATTGTCAAGTCCCAGCATGTTAGAGGCTATGTTCATAAAGATACTTCCCATTACAGGATGATTTTTCGGGATATCGGGAAATAGTTTTGTGAAAACCGGACTAAGCAGACGTGCCAAAACATTTACCACACCAGCCTGCTCGCCAATTTTCATCATGCCGAGCCACAGTGCAAGCACTCCGGTAAGGCCAAGCGATATCTCGAATGCAGCTTTCGATGAGTCGAAAGTTGAGTCTACAATATTTTGAAAGACGCTGACATCGCCCATCAACAACTGTACACATCCAAAGATAAATGCGATAGCAAAAAAAGCTATCCAAATATAATTCAATACCATATAATCGCCTTTACCGCCTGCAAAGTTACAAAAAAAATAAGGTGACACCAACGATGTCACCTTATTTTGTTTAAAGTTTCGTAAACTCTTGAAATCAAGAGGTGTTATTTTACAACCACTTTCTTGCCGTTTACTACATAAACGCCCTTAGCAAGTCCGTTGAGCGACTTGGCATTTGTACGTACAATCTGTCCGTTGACAGAGTAAACCGTAGCGTTGTCAAGAGTCTCAACATTAACGTTGTTGATTGCGTCAGGATCGCCAAGACGAGCAAGACGGAAGCGTGTGAACGACATCCACTGATGTTGTACGTCTGCAACGCCGCGAACTCCAAGTGTAACTACGCTGTTGTCCTCATGAACATTGAATACAACAAAGTTGTCGTTCGATCCACGGTCGAAGATTTCGCCAGAAGCGCCAACGTGTGTCATTTCCTTCTGATCCTCGCCAGCGAAGAGAGCGAAGCTTGTCATCTCGGCAGACGCGCGTGATGTTGCAGAAAGCAGATACTGGCCGCTTGGCAAGGTTACATCCTGTGAGTATGTCACATCCCAAGCATTTGCGCCCCAGTTTCCACCGTCGAAGTAAGAGTGAGTAGAGTTGCCCTCTGCATCTGTAAACGGCTCATTGGAAAGGATACCGATAGAGCCTTCTGAACCCTCACCAAGAACAGTATTCCAAGACTCTGTAGCCTCGGCATTTGCATTGATGATTGAAGAGGTGAAATCCAGAGCGCCCTTGTCTTCAGCGAGAGCGTTGGACTCTACGAATGCGCGGACTGCAGTAACGATATCGGCAGTCTTTGCTGTAGCGTCCTCGGCAGATGTTGCTGTAGCTGCGACAGCCTCTGTGATAGCTGTAGCCTTAGCAGCGGCAGCGTATGGATAAGCATTTGTATCGAATGCCTCGTACTTAGCCTTTGCGTCAGCAAGAGCCTGATATGCAGCCTTGGCAGCGAGGAATGCGTTTGTAGCCTCATTGAGAGCTGTTGTGGCAGCAACGTATGCGTCCTTAGTCTCCTCAACAGTGCTGTTTGCCTCGATAGCAGCATTGAGAGCATCAAGCTCCTCACCGGTAACAACGGCGTTAGCCTCGTCAGCAAGAGCTGCCTGTGCTGCGGCAAGAGCTGCCTCATAAGCCTCTTTATAGGCTGTAAGATCGGTAATCTCACCATAGTATGTCAGGCGGATGTTGTCGAAGATTGACCAGTCTGAACCAACAGCCTCAGACTTCTTGATACCAACCTTAAGAGTTCCGTCAACAACGGTCACGTTCTCGATAACGTTATTGTACAAACCGGCTGTGAAGAATGCTGACGCATCAATCATAGAGTTCGGGAATTTACCCTCAATGCCGTCGGTTGTTACACCCTTATCCAACTTGCCAGCCTCGGTGAATATAGACTGCAACGGAGTCTCTACAGTGTTGGCGTATGCTGTAGCGAGGAGCTGCTCGCTGCCGTCGTTGTGCTTAACAGCAGCATCAGCATAGCCGCCATTGCGGTAGAAGCCCTGTACCTCAACCTTATACATACCGTTAGGCACATTTATGGTCTGGTATACATCGAATGTGGTATTGTATTTCTCTGCACAGAAATTGGTATTGTCACCACCCAAAGATGGGCCGCCGCTCCAGTTGCTGTTACGCGAGTCGTTGCGTCCGAAGTTGTGGCCTGGGAGCAGCCATGTAGCGTCCTTGCCATTGTCGGCAGTAGCAGTCTGAAGCTCTACCATTCTCTCATCTACGCTAACGAATACCCACTTGCTGTAGTCGTCAACATTCTCTGCGAGTAACACCTCATCAGTGCCCTCAGCTGTTGTGAGATTGTTGGTTCCGTCAGAAATCGTCACCGCATCCTCACCTGCATCGGTCTTTGTCATTGCAAGCGTCCAGCCAAAAGCGACACCATCGCAATAAACACCATTCAGATAGTGCTTGTCGCCACCATTAGACAACTGACTGTCAATGGTGTACTTACCATCCTCAAGAACAGCAAGGCCAAGGTCGATGCCATGGGCGTCAACGATAGCATGGGTACCCCACGAGCTACCACCAGCCAAGTACTTGCCTGTAGCAACATTCTTGATATAGTATGTGCCAGCCTCCGGAAGTGTAGGCTCTGGTTCTGGCTCAACAACGTCAATCTTCATAAGGTTGAAGCGTGTGTACGACATCCACTGATGGCTTGTGTTGGTAGCACCATGGACACCAATAGCAACATCTGCAGTCTCCTCGGCAACCTCAAACTCGAGTGTGGTTAGGTTCCATCCACGGTCGAACAGCTCGCCAGAAGCATTTACATGAGGCATAGCGGCTGTGTTCTCGCCTGCGAAGAGATCGAAGGTTGCCATGCCGTCAGATGCGCGTGAGGTAACACTGAGCAGATACTTGCCCTTAGGCAGGGTCACGGTCTGAGACTGAGTTACATCCCAGTTATTTCCACCCCAGTTGCCGCCGTCGAAGTAAGAGTGGGTAGAGTTGCCCTCCGCATCGGTGAATGGCTCGTTAGACTTAATATCAATCTTTGCACCGCTTGACAGCTCAATATTCCAGCCATCTGTAGCCTCCGCATTTGGATTGACGATAGAAGCTGTGTAGCTTTCAGCACCCTTTACATTCTCAGCAAGAGCATTTGATTCTACATAAATACGGGCTGCAAGAATAATTTCTGTTTTTATAGCCTCAATCTCCTCAACTGTTGCAGGAACTTTTGCAAGGGCTGCCTTGAGATCCTCTGCCTTTTCTGCAGTAGCGTATGGATAGTCAGCATCATCAAATGTATACTTAGCCTTTAGCTCATAGAATGCCACGAATGGAGCATTAGCCTCATTGTATGCGGCAACGGCAGCTGCAAGAACATCGCGGGCTGCAAGAACCTCCTGATAGTCGGTAGAAGTCACAGCCTCTGCTGTTGCTATTGCTGCGAGAAGATCAGTCTTGTCGGCATATCCAGCCTCTGCTACGGCTTTAGCCTTTACAATTTCCTCAGTAAGACGGAAGGCCGCACCTGAAAGAAGGTCGCTGTAAACGAGTGTAATGTTGTCGAAGAAGACCTTACCATTTGCGCCAGAGCCACCACTAACGGCTGTACCGCCAATAGTGAAGTAACCAGTTGTCTCTGCATCGAGAACGAAGTCAACCTCGTCAGCCTCCCATGTGTTCAATGCGAAGCTTGCCTTGCTGCTGGTATATGACTTATCACCGGCAACAAAACCAAGTGCAGACTTGAACTGTGCGGCAGTTCCTGCGTTGTAAGCATTAGCCTTAAGGGTATAGAAACCAGCAGGAAGTGTCACATCAACGGCTGACTTATAAGCATTGGTTCCATCCCATCCTACGGTAACACCGAGAACCTTTCCTGCCTCGCCAGCATTGTCTGCAGCAGGAACAGAAACGCCATTGAGCTGAGCCTCACTTCCATAAGCAAATACGGCACTGTTTGACCAAGCTGCCGAAGCATAAAGTTTCCAGCCCGTAGACTCATAGTCGGCACCTTGAGCACTTCCTGAAGTAGCAATAGACTCTGCTACAGCTTCCGAAAGCTCAAAGCCAGGGTTAACGATTGTCTCGGCTGTAATATCCTTGTTAAGAACAGGCTCAGGCTCAGAGCCAGCAGCCACGATATCCTCAACAGCAATAGGGGCAATCTCTACGATAACATCTGTAGTACCTTTCTTTACGTAAGGAATGATTATACCAGCGAAGCTCTTGATGGCCTCGGGAAGAGTATACTCAAGTTTGAACTTGTTGTAAATCTGAATCTTGTTGTCACCATTTACGAGATAGTAAGTTCCTTCTTCATTTACCAGTGTGGCATCGGTAATTTTCACATACTTGAGGAACGATGTCTCTGCCATAGCCTCAGCCACGGTCATACCTACTGCTACAGGAGCGTCACCATCGGTTACGGTAACAGTTTCCACATTAGTATTAGAGGTCTTTGCCAACTGTGGCAGACCATTGTACAGAGAGTTCTTACCAGCGATAGTACCATTGAGCACCTGACCGGCTGTAGCTGTCAAGCCAATGCTATAAAAGTCGATGGCACCAGTAGCATCCTCTACTATCATTTCGCTGCCGTAAACATAGAGCACCTTAGCATCGGTAAGTGTAAGCTCAGCCTCAGTGTCTGTATCAAGAGCCTTGAAAGCAGCGATATTCTCAGCTGTAGGCAATTCTACAACCTCTTCAGCCTCGCCAGGGGCGGCTATGGTAAGCACGGCCTTGGTTATCCTGTTCTGAGTAGTTGGTGTAAAAGTAACAGCATTTACCTGTTCTGCTGGCTGAGTCCAAGTATAAATAGAAGCATCAATTGTACCTTCTTCAGCAGAAAGTCCAAAATACGTTGCTTTCGTAACTGAGAACTCAATTTTCTCAATGACTTTACCTTCTGGAGCGGTAAAAGTAAAAGTAGAGCCAGAATACACTCTTAATTCTGGACCTGTCCACATACGTGCGGGAGTAGAAGCTGAACCTTTGTCAAAAGACAGCGTAGCATTATCCTGCACAATGGGTGCCGTAACATTTCCTGCCTCAGCAGTCGCACCTGTTCCACTTCCAAGTGGCAGCCCCCACGGATTTGCGGCGAAGTCAAAAGTTACAGTTTCTCTTGCTATCATGCTTGCGGGCAATGCCAGCATAGCCATCAGCAACATAAGAAACGAATAAGTAATTTTCTTCATGTTTTAATTTAGGTTATAATTTTCTTTTTGCACCTTCGCCAATAAGGTACATAGTAAAGTATTGGTTTAACGTAAAATAGGCTTCAGCTGGCGGATTTCATTCTTCTCGTCTTAGGAGTAAGAACAGAAGCGTTTGGTTAGTTTATCTCCTTTTGTAGTCTGAAAAATATAGTTTTTATAGTTAATTGATAATATTTGCGAAAATTTGGCGTAAAGTTAATATATATTTATGCGTTTTCCAAGAAACCACAAATATTTTAAGTATTTTTTAACTGGGAGGGCAGGTTCTCAACCTGCCCTCCCAGTTAAAAAATACAAAAAAATGCCATATAATAAGGTGCAAGCAAAAGTTTTAATTACTTTTGTGCCCCATAAATCATTTTTTCGCAGTATGCAAGACAATTTAGTGATAGTAGAGAGCCCTGCAAAGGCAAAGACTATAGAAAAGTTTTTAGGCAGCGACTTCAAGGTGATGTCGAGTTACGGACATATACGCGATTTGAAGAAACGTGAGCTAAGCGTAGACGAGAATTCCATGATGCCCCACTACGAGATACCTGATGAGAAGAAAAAACTCGTAGCCGAGCTGAAGAGCAACGCAAAGAAAGCCAAACAGATTTGGCTGGCTTCCGATGAGGACCGCGAGGGAGAAGCCATCTCATGGCACCTTTGCGAAGTACTTGGACTCGATGAGGAGAAAACAAAACGCATAGTTTTCCACGAAATTACAAAGCCTGCAATATTGAAGGCCATAGAAAATCCGCGTGTGCTCGACATGAACCTCGTCAACGCACAGCAGGCACGTAGAGTGCTCGACCGCATTGTAGGCTTCAAGCTCTCGCCGGTATTGTGGCGTAAGGTAAAGCCCTCTCTTTCTGCCGGCCGTGTGCAGAGCGTTGCCGTAAGACTTATTGTTGAGCGCGAAAGAGAGCTGCAGGCTTTCGTCAGCGAGCCTTACTACAGAATAAACGCCATTTTCAGCACTATTGCCCAGGACGGCTCTGCCTGCGAGCTTAAGGCAGAGCTCGACACCCGCTTCAAGACCCATGAGGAGGCTGTGGAGTTTCTGAACAAGTGCAAGGACGCAACGTTTACAGTAGCATCGGTACAGAAAAAACCTTTGAAAAGAATGCCGGCTCCTCCTTTCACAACCTCGACACTGCAACAGGAAGCCGCACGCAAACTCGGGTTTACTGTCAGCCAGACCATGATGGTGGCTCAGCACCTGTACGAGAACGGACAGATCACATACATGCGTACCGACAGCGTAAACCTGTCACAACTTGCGCTGAACACAAGCGCCGCTGCTATTGAGAACCTATACGGCAACGAGTACGCCAAACGCCGCAACTACCATACAAGCTCGAAGGGCGCACAGGAGGCTCACGAGGCCATAAGACCCACATTCATGGACCAGCAGGCCATTGAGGGCACCGCACAGGAGAAACGGCTGTACAGCCTTATCTGGAAACGCACCATCGCATCGCAGATGGCTGACGCCCAGATAGAGAAAACAACTATCACTATAAACGTCAACGGCTCAAGCCATAAGTTTGTGGCCAACGGCGAGGTTGTTACTTTCGACGGTTTCCTGAAAGTTTACACCGAGTCGACTGATGACGACAACAACAGCTCCGAGGAACACTCTATTTTGCCCGTAATCTGCGAGGGCGACGAGCTGCGGCAAAAAGAGATAACATCGACCGAGAGATTTAGCCAAGGACCGGCACGATACACAGAGGCAAGCCTTGTACACAAACTTGAGGAATTGGGCATTGGGCGTCCGTCCACATACGCCCCTACAATCTCCACGATCCAACAGCGCGAATATGTGCAGAAAGGCGACAAAGGCGGCGAGGAGCGCCATTACGCAGTAGACACCCTGAAAAACGGCTCGCTCACATCGAGGCAGAAAAAAGAAATGGCAGGTTCTGACAAGGGAAAACTGCTGCCTACCGACATAGGCATGGTAGTGAACGACTTCCTGATGAAGAACTTCCCCGAAATAATGGACTATAACTTCACCGCACGTGTAGAGGAGCAGTTCGACCAAATTGCCGAGGGCAAGGAGGAATGGCTCGAAATGATGAAGACGTTCGACAAAGGCTTTGAGCCAACCGTGAAAAAAGTGATGAACGAGAGGTCGGAGCATAAAGCCGGCGAGCGTATGCTCGGAAACGACCCAAAGACGGGCAAGCCTGTATATGTGAAGATTTGCCGTTTCGGACCAGCCGTACAGATTGGCTCCGCCGAAGACAAGGACAAACCGCAGTTTGCGCAGATGCCATCGGACAAGAGCATCGAGACCATAACACTCGAGGAGGCTCTTGAGCTGTTCAAACTGCCACGCACCGTCGGCGAGTTCGAAGGCTCACCTGTAGTAATCGGTGCCGGAAGATTCGGCCCGTACGTAATGCACCAGAAGAAGTATGCGTCGCTGCCTGCCGGAGAGAATCCGATGACAATAACACTCGAAAGCGCCATTGACATAATTCTGAAGAAAAGACAGCAGGAGGAGCAGCGCCACATAAAAGTCTTTGAGGAAGACCCGAAAATGGAGGTGCTGAACGGACGCTACGGCCCATATATAGCCTACGACGGAAAGAACTACCGTCTGCCAAAAACTCTGCACGACAAAGCTGCCGGACTGTCTTACGGACAATGTATGGATATTGTCAACTCGGCTCCCGAGCCAAAGGCAAGGGCCAAAAGGAAATAGCATGAGGAGAATTATTTTCATCGGATATATGGGGTCGGGAAAAACCACCGTAGGAAAGGCGCTTAGCAAAGAGACCGGCATGCCTTTCTACGACCTCGACTGGTATATAGAGAGCAGAATGAGAAAAACGGTGAAGCAGCTGTTCGACAGCGTGGGCGAGGAGGGCTTCCGCAAAATTGAGCACAACATGCTGCACGAGGTGGCAGAGTTCGAGAATGTCATAATCAGCTGCGGAGGCGGTACTCCATGCTTTTTCGACAACATGGACTACATAAACCAACAGGCAGACACGGTTTATCTGAAGGCCTCGCCAGAGGTGCTGTACGGACATCTCAAAATGGGAAAGACCGTACGGCCGCTGCTGCTCAACAAAACTCCCGGGGAGGTCAGCATGTTCATACAGCAACAGCTCGAAGAGAGACGCCCGTTCTACGAAAAGGCAAAATTCACCCTCAACGTAGACCTCATGGACAACTACGAGAAAATAAAAATCTCAGTGGAGAAGGTCAGGGAAATGCTGAAGATATAACACCTACGCCAAATCGGATTGCAAATCCACATCAACCGCAGGAAGTTGTAGGGCCGCTATGTATAGCGGCCGCAATTGACGTTTTGAGCATAAAAACGAAATATGTCTTATTGCTTGCGGCCGCTATACATAGCGGCCCTACTACAATCAATATTACAAACACGATTCAACAAATACCCACAAAGAAAAAGAATAAGAACAAAGAATGAAGAAATGGACTATTGAAGACTCCAAGGAGCTTTACAACATCAACGGATGGGGCGTTTCGTATTTCGGTGTCAACGAAAAAGGAAACGTATATGTCACTCCATGCAAGGACAAGACACAGATTGACCTCCGCGAGGTGATGGACGAACTGGCGCTGCGCGATGTCACCTCACCCGTTTTGCTGCGGTTTCCCGACATCCTCGACAACCGTATCGAGAAAACAGCCAGCTGCTTCGAGCAGGCAAAGAAAGAATACGGCTTCAAGGGAGAGAACTTCATAATCTATCCTGTAAAGGTAAACCAGATGCAGCCCGTAGTGGAGGAGATTATCTCGCACGGACGGAAATTCAACCTCGGACTCGAGGCCGGCTCAAAACCTGAGCTGCACGCCGTGATTGCCGTACAATGCCAGAGCGACTCACTCATAATCTGCAACGGCTACAAAGACCAGGCATACATAGAGCTGGCTCTGCTGGCACAGAAAATGGGAAAGCGGATTTTTATCGTCGTGGAGAAACTCAACGAGCTGGAGACCATCGCAAAGGCCGCAAAGAAACTGAACGTGAAGCCAAACCTCGGAATAAGAATTAAGCTGGCCTCAAGCGGCTCCGGCAAATGGGAGGAAAGCGGAGGCGACGCATCGAAATTCGGACTCACCAGCGCCGAGCTGCTGCAGGCTCTCGACATGCTCGAGCAGAAAGGAATGCACGACTGCCTGAAGCTCATACACTTCCACATCGGCTCACAGATAACAAAGATACGCCGCATACAGACAGCCCTGCGGGAGGCATCGCAATTCTACATAAACCTGCACAAAATGGGATACAACGTGGAATTTGTAGACTGCGGCGGCGGACTTGGCGTAGACTATGACGGCACAAGGTCGTCGAACAGCGAAAGCTCCGTAAACTACAGCATTCAGGAGTATGTCAACGACTGTATCTACACCTTTGTGGAGGCTGCCGACAAAAACGAAATCCCACACCCCAACATCATTACCGAGAGCGGACGCTCGCTTACAGCCCACCACTCTGTTTTGGTAATTGATGTGCTCGAGACCGCAAGCCTGCCCGAGATGCCCGAGGAGTTTGAGGCCAAACAGAGCGACCACAAACTCGTAAAAGACCTTTACGATATTTGGGACAACCTCAGCACACGCTCAATGCTCGAGGACTGGCACGACGCGGAGCAGATACGCGAGGAGGCGCTGGAGCTGTTCAGCCACGGCATTGTAGACCTGAAGACAAGGGCCGAGATTGAGAGAATGTACTGGAGCGTGGCACACGAGATAAACTCTCTGGCCAAGAACATGAAACACGTGCCCGAGGAGCTGAAAAACCTCGATAAGCTGCTTGCCGACAAATATTTCTGCAACTTCTCGCTTTTCCAGAGCCTTCCCGACTCTTGGGCCATCGACCAGCTGTTCCCGATAGTGCCCATACAGCGGCTTTGCGAGCGCCCCGCGCGGCATGCCACCCTACAGGACATAACCTGCGACTCTGACGGCAAAATATCGAACTTCGTAGCCGGAGGTCACATAAAGCACGTGCTGCCCATACACTCGCTGAAAAAGAACGAGTCGTACTATCTCGGAATTTTCCTCGTTGGCGCATATCAGGAAATTCTCGGCGACATGCACAACCTGTTTGGCGACACCAACGCGGTGCATATCTCGGTGAAAGACGGAAAATACCACATAGACCAGATTATAGACGGCGAGACCGTTGAGGAGGTTCTCGACTACGTGCAGTACAACTGCAAAAAACTCGTCCGACAGCTCGAGACATGGGTGACAAAGAGCGTAAAGGAAGGAAAAATCAGCCTTGAGGAGGGTAAGGAATTCCTCGGCACTTACCGCTCTGGACTTTATGGATATACGTATTTGGAATAAATAAGCAAGAAACACACTTTGCACGCCCTGAAAGGGCATAAGGCGCATAGCCCAGGGCAGAGCGAAGCGGCACCCTGGGTAAAATACCATAACTTACGGATATGCGCCCTGTAAGGGCAAAGGCGTTAATCGCTATAAAAAATCATCCGTGTTTTTACGCCTTTGCCCTTACAGGGCGCATTTATCACGTGCGTCAAAACCCAGGGCGCCGCTTCGCTCTGCCCTGGGCTATGCGCCTTATGCCCTTTCAGGGCGCGCTGCTTGCGAAAATATGATTAATTTACAGAAAACATTGAAACAATGGAGAAAATAACCGTAGTGAAAGTTGGCGGTGCCGTAGTTGAGGACGAGGCACAGCTGACAACCCTGCTCAAGGACTTTGCTGCCATAGAGGGCAACAAAGTCCTTGTGCATGGCGGAGGCCGCAGTGCGACAAAAATGGCGGCACAGCTCGGCATAGAGACAAAAATGGTGAACGGCAGGCGTATCACAGACCGTGAGATGCTGAACGTTGTCACGATGGTCTATGGCGGACTCGTAAACAAAAACGTCGTGGCAAAACTGCAGGCGGCGGGTGTGAGCGCACTCGGACTGACAGGTGCCGACATCGACATTATACGCTCGCACCGCCGCCCGGTAAAAGACGGTGTCGACTTCGGTTTTGTAGGCGACGTGGGCTATGCCAACGGCAAAATGCTGCACACTCTCGTAGAGGCTGGTATCGTACCCGTTATGGCACCACTGACCCACGACGGCAAAGGAAATATCTTAAATACCAACGCCGACACAATAGCGTCGGAGACGGCAAAGGCGCTGGCTCCATATTACGATGTCACGCTGATATTCTGCTTCGAGAAAAAAGGAGTGTTGGCTAATCCAGACGACGACGACAGCGTAATTCCGTCAATAACACCACAGCAGTTCCGTGAGCTTGCAGCTGACGGAACAATAGCCGGAGGAATGATTCCGAAACTCGAAAATTCATTCAACGCCATCGAAAACGGTGTCAGCCAAGTGATTATAACACTCGCCTCGGCAATAGACGGCAAGCATGGGACAATACTGAAAAAGTAAATAAAAGTTAAAAACAGGGCGGTTCTGTAACAACTCCCTGTATTAATCCGTCAACCTAACAGAGAACAAGATGAAGAGGGTAAACTTCCGAAACGACATCCTGCCGATGAAAAACACTCTCTATCGGCTCGCCCTACGCATAACGTGCGACCGCACAGAGGCTGAGGACATCGTACAGGACACTCTCATAAAGGTCTGGAACAAACGGGAACACTGGGACGAGATAGAGGCTATTGAGGCATTCTGCATGACAATATGCAGAAACCTGGCACTCGACAGAATTCGGAAAAAGGATATACACAGCGACTCCCTCGACGACGGGCACCACGAAAAGCCCTCTGCACAAAACAATCCCTACGAGGACTTGAGCCAGAAAGACAGAATAGAACTGGTGAGAAAAATCGTAGACCAGCTGCCCGAGAAACAGCGGACTTGCATACAGCTACGCGACTTTGAGGGGAAAACCTACAAAGAGGTGGCTGAGACAATGCAGATTTCTGAAGACCAGGTGAAGATAAACATCTTCAGAGGCCGGCAGACCATTAAACAACGCTTTAAGGAATTTGACGATTATGGATTATAAGTACATTGACCAACTGCTCGAACGCTACTGGCGATGCGAGACAACTCTGGAAGAAGAGGACATACTGAGGTCGTTCTTCAGCCAGAAAGACGTGCCGGTGGAGCTGCTCAGGTACAAAGACCTGTTCACATACGAACAGACCTCTGTCAGGCAGGATGTGTTGGACGATGATTTCGATGCCAGGATACTTGCCATGACTGAGGAGGCTGTGCCTGTGAAGGCCAAGGTGATAAGTTTCAGCCAACGGCTCAGGCCACTGCTGAAAGCCGCCGCGGTGGTGGCTGTGATACTGACACTGGCAAACGCCCTGCAGGTGCCGTTCGCAAACAACAACAACCCGATAAGCCAATATGACGGCTACGAGAAGGTTATCCACGGCACATCGGTGGCAATGACAGATAGCGCCGTGGTAGACTCCATGAAAAGGAGCATTGCCGAGCCACAGACACAGGACATCCCGGTCGTAATAAAATAAAAGACTATTTTCTATGCTTACTCTATAAAATATCATTTTTAGTAAAACAACAATCACGAAGCTGTGAAGCTTCACACTCTCTCAAATTTTCATAACATATTAACTCGAAGGAGCCAACTCCCAAACAGGGAAAGTGGTTCCTTCTTTCGTTAAACAGGGAGGGCTGGGTTCCAACCTGCCACAAAACAAAATTATGCCACAGTCCCCAAAACGTGGCATCTGATGCTAAATAGCCAACAAGATACGGTTCTGGTATCATTTAAAACCACGCAGAAAAATGAAGCAAGGAGCATCTGCCATCGTAAGCGGGTTCATTGGCCAACGCAAGCGGTTGCGTTGCCATTTGCAAGCGGCTACATTTTTCAGAGTTTTTTCTAACGAAAAACGGCCAAGTCTTTAAGCACAGTCCGACTTCTATAAAAATTCTTTTTTTTCGAAGATTTACCTCAAGCAGAAAGATTTTGGAAAGTTTTTGCTATCTTTGCAAAAAACAACATTCTATATCAAAAAACAACTAAAAATGACTACGGATATAACCGATAGTCAACAAACCAGCAAGCTATGAGAACTTACAAGACAATTATCCTTTCAGCACTGGCAATGTCGCTCACAATGCCGGCTATAGCCCAAAACAGGAATTGGCAAATGGTATGGCACGATGAGTTCGAGACCGACGGCAGGCCAAACGAGAAGATATGGAGCTTTGAGAACGGATTTGCCCGAAACCACGAGGACCAGTGGTATCAGGAAGACAACGCATGGTGCGAGCAGGGCAGGCTGATAATAGAGGCAAGAGGCGAGAAACGCAAAAACCCGCTGTGGCGGCAGGGCAGCACAGACTGGCGGCACAGCCGTGACTCCATACGCTACACGTCGTCATCGCTCAACACAAGCAAAAGTTTCTCTTTCCTGTACGGGCGGCTTGAGGTAAGGGCGCGCATTCCCGTGACGGGCGGCGCATGGCCTGCGATATGGACATTGGGCAAAGGTATGGAATGGCCGTCGTGTGGAGAAATCGACATTATGGAGTTTTACCGCATAAACGGCGTTCCGCATATTCTTGCCAACTTCGCATGGGGCGACGACCAGCACTGGCACGCCATCTGGAACAGCTCACGCACTCCATTCAGCCATTTTCTTGAGAAAGACCCGCTGTGGGCAAGCAAATACCACGTGTGGCGGATGGACTGGGACGAGAAGGCGATAAAAATTTATCTCGACGACGAGCTGCTGAATGAGACAAAAATGGCAGACGTAAGAAACGGCAGCATAGGCAACCACGAAAATCCGTTTACCAAACCCCAATACATTTTGCTGAACCTCGCAATGGGCGGCGACAATGGCGGCGAGATAGACAACGCCCAGCTGCCTATACGCTACGAGATTGACTATGTAAGGGTGTATAGGAAATAAAGAGCGGCCAGACAAATATCTATTTAAAATAACGCACAAGAACTTGTAATAGTTTCAAATTTTATGCTTATATTTGCAGAAAATTCATAAAAAGAGACAATGGCAACAACTACAACAACTCCTATGGCAGAAATAACTTTGCATGTCAACGATGTATCATTGCTGAACGAAATTAAGCGTGTTGTAAAAATGATACGTGGCGTAGACTCCGTTACTGTAAAAAAAACTCCAAAACTTACTTCGTACGAACGCTCAAAAGCCGACATAAAAGCCGGACGTGTTTACACTTACGACAGCTTGGATGACCTTATAAAAGAAATTGAAGAATGACAAAATACAAACTTCAAGTAACAGGAAATTTCAAACGGGATGTAAAACGGTGCAAAAAACGCGGCCTGCCTCTCCAAGAACTTTGGAATGTAGTCGAAATGCTTTTGTGTGGGGATGCGTTGCCTGCAAAATTTAATGTCCACAAGCTTCATGGCAACCATTCAGACGAATGGGAATGCCACATTCGCCCAGACTGGCTACTGGTATGGGAACAACATGATGACGAGCTGATACTTCTATTTACAAATACAGGATCGCATAGTGATATTTTTCAGAAATAAATTAAGGGACTCAACCGAGTCCCTTAATTTTTATTTTCTCCACACCTTTTCTGATGCTTGCCAAACCAAAATCGGCAGGATTGATTTCATCCGGGCTTAACCAAAGACACTCGGCGGCATCGTCCATGGCCCGTAAGACGGAGGTGTCGGCAACCTCGCACTGGAAAAACATGTCGAGCGTGGGAATGTTGAAACCGCTGTAGCAGTACATGTTTGGCAGAGAGAAAAGAAAGCGGCATGAGGTGACGGCCATGTTGGTCTCCTCCATAACCTCACGGGCCACTCCCTGCTCCGCAGTCTCGCCAATGTCAGAAAATCCGCCTGGCAGGTCGAGTGTTCCCTTGGCAGGCTCTTCCTTTCGTCTTACCACCAGAATTTTCCCCTCAGCATTGCGAATCAGCGCAACGTATGCGGCGCTGGGGTTCAGAAACTGCTCGAACCCGCAATTGCCGCATTTTTTGCTCTTACCGCTGCTTTCGGCAAACAGACGACTGCCACAGCACGGACAGTATTTAAACTTGTCTAACGGATGCATAACGGCTCAAATCAGAAGATTATCGGGTTGCCGATGCAGCCGTTTGGCTGCTGAATGCGCAGAATGTCGCAGATTGTGGCGGCAGTATCAACGAGTCGTGTTGGAGCCGAGGTGCGTCCATGCTTCACGTTCCATCCCATGAACAGCAACGGAATATGTGCGTCGTATGTGTTCCAGTTAAAGTGTGTGGCACCCCTGTAGTTGTTGTCAAACGCCCATGTGAATGTGGCAGGCTGTGGCAAAATCATAATATCGCCCGAACGGTGCCAGTTGTAGCCGTTTATAATACGTTCCTTGACAATTGCAGGAACATTGGCTGTAGCGGCATTTTCCAAATCAACAACCCATGCGAGGTCTTTCTCCTTGCGCAACTGCTTGATGACAAACGCCTTTACACCGTCAACATCGATGGCATTTTCCTCAAGCCACCCGTGATTGAGATAAATACGGCTGTCCATATAGGCGTTGATGTATTTGCCCTCTTTGCCATATTTTTTAACTAAGTCGGCATTGATATTTTTCACCACTTTGCCTTCATCCCAGCCACCACCTGCAAGTTTGTGCTCGTTCATATAGTTCGGATTGTGGCATCCGCCATGGTCGGCAGTGAGGAAGACGAGATATTCACCCTTGCCCACCTCTTGGTCGAGGAAGCTGAGGAAATGCTCAAGCCCCTTGTCTGTGGCCATATACACGGCGTTGTGCTCCTCGCCTTTAGTGCCGTAGGTGTGTGCCATGGCATCGGTCGACGAGATGCTGACGCAAATCATATCGGTATATTCTCCCTTGCCGAGTCCCTCGTTCTTGACTGCAGCCTCAGCCATATCGAATGTCAGAGTTGTTCCGTCGGGAATTGATTTCGGATCAACACCAGGTTTTATTTTATTTGATTTGTTGAATTTGTCGACCCATTTCGGCAATTCTTTCATGTAATAAGTGCTTGTGACGAAGCGTCCGGCCTTAACGTCGTACCAATAGGCGGCATTGGCAGAGCGTCCGGCAGGCAAAATGGCGGCACGGTCTTTCAGGGCCACGCCTATGACCTTGGAGTTGAAGTCTGAGAACAGGCGTATCTGGTCGCCAATAGTTGTAGAAAGCAGATTGCAGGGCGACATTCTGCCGGCCTCATTTTTTGTCCCGACAGGCTCTACTGACGCATCGGTACAGCAATAAACCTCCTTGCCGTTGAGGAAGAAATTGTTGCCGGCAATACCGTGAATGGCTGGCGTGGTGCCGGTGTAAGTGCTCGCATGGCCTACGGCTGTTATTGTGGGCAGATAGTTTATCATGTGGTTGTCGCACGAATAGCCCTCGCTCATAAGGCGTTTGAAGCCGCCCTCACAATATTCATCGTAGTAATACTGGAGATATTCCCACCGCATCTGGTCTATAATAATTCCTACAACCAGCTTCGGCCTGCCGTTCTGTGCATTGGCTGCAATACCCGAAAGCACCAATGCCAATATTATAACAAGTTTTCTCATTTGTTTGGATTTTTTTGATTTACAATGCATAATTGGCATGCGCCGTAAAAATTATGAATTATGAATTCAGCAGTGCCTTAATCTCCGCGTCAACATCCTTAATCTGCACATCGCGCTTATGCAGCGTGTTGTTTTTGTCGACAAGGAAGAAGGTTGGCAACTGCTGCACGTTGTACATTCCCAGCTCTGGCGCGTTGAGACCTTCCTCAGAGTGTACGCACACCCATGGCAGGGCGGCAACGCTCGTTTTCCAGAAATGCTCGTCGGGGTCGAGGCTCACCTGATAAATCTCAAAACCCTGCGCATGGTATTTGTTGTAAAGCTCACGGAGCTGCATAATTCTGGCAGTGCTCTCATTTGTCGCGAAGACATGGAAATCGAGCATTACGACCTTGCCTTTCAGATCAGACAGTCGGCGCACATTGCCTTTGTTGTCGGGCAACGCCACGTCTATAACTCCCGTGTACTCTATCTTGGCCGGATCAACAGACTTCTGCTGCTCAGCCTTCAGAATACGGATATTTTTCATTCCCTCAATGGCTATGTTGTGCAGGTTTAACCCACGCTCAGCCTCTGGGTAATAAGTGTCCCAGCTTGTTGCCACGGCAGCAAACACCTTAACATCGTCCTCGCTGCTTCTCGGATTGAAAACCAGAACGTTGTCGTAGCCGAGAGCTATAGACTGGAACAGGGCAAAATAGGCGTACGCACGCATCGGCTCCTTGAAAATATAGTTGTTTTTCACGCCCTCTTTGTATTGCGCCAAGATGGTACGGACAGAATCTCTGACAACGTCTGAATTAAGGCTCACATTGCGGATAATATCGTTAACCGCCGCCTGCAATGCCATCTGGCCTACAGCCAGCTCCTTGATTTTCGCACAATCGTCGGAACCCGTAATCTCGTACTGGCTTGCCATAGTCGGGTACGAAGCCTTAACCGACACGGTCTCAGCAGAGTCGGCGGCAACGTTTATAATCTGTCCGGCTATGCGCAGACGATAGAACTCTGGTGCAGACGGAGCATCTGTAGAGAAGGAGAATTTTCCGTCGGCATCAAGTCTCAAAGAGTCGACAACTACAGGCCCGTTAAGGCTCATGTTCTCAAAATACAGCAGCGAGTCCTTGGCATCGGCGATATTGCCGCTTACCTCAAATTTTCCGTTGCCGCACGACGTTGTGCCAAGGGTTGCCAACACACAGGCAAAGGCAAAAACAGTTCTTGATAACTTCATTTTCGTTTTATATATATATTTTGCGACAAAGTTACTACAATTAATTCACAATTCATAATTTTTAATTCATAATTCATAATTTTCAATTCGCAATTCATAGTTTTAAGGGCGCATGCCAATTATGAATTATGCATTATGAATTATGAATTGAAAATTATGAATTATAAAAAAACAAAAATGTACATACTTTATTCGTTTATTCATTTTAAAATAGGTATCTTTGCACGATTTATAATTTTTAGATGTTTGACAAAACAACAACATTAAGTTTTTTAGATGAACGTAATTACGAAAACAGTTCAATTGCCTGATGGAAGAACCATCACAATTGAGACCGGAAAAGTTGCAAAACAGGCTG